>JAIECJ010000236.1 GCA_029068555.1 Lachnospiraceae bacterium | reverse complement strand
GCAGCCTGACTGGTATGAGGGTCAGCCGAAGCCGGAACCAATCGTGAGTTCAGAGACAAACGGAATAGAGCATATCACATATTATTATAAAGAAGCGGAAGCGGATGACAGTGCGTATACGATGACGGTACCCGATAAAGCAGGAAAATATACAGCAAAAGCAGTATTTGCGGCAACAGAGGCTTATCAAGAGGTAATCAGAATTTCAGATTTTGAAATTTTGTCGAACGTACCAGCGGATGGAACAGCACCGGTTATCAGTGGCGTGGTCAATGGGCAGACTTACTATGGGGATCAGGCAGTATCAGTAACTGATGAGAATCTCCGCACAGTAACAGTAAACGGCAAAGCGGTAGAAGTATCAAATAACCGTGCAGATATCATACTTAAGCCGTCAGAGGACGTGTACAAAATTGCAGCATCAGATGAAGCAGGCAACAAGACGGAGCTTACGGTAGAAGTATTGGAAACATGGGTACGAGATGGCATTACTACCAACGGGAAAAAGAAGCTGAGGCGTGAAAGAATTTATAAACTGGGCAGCGGAAAATGGACGATTGACGGCGACAGCACAGTTTATAGTGGCGGTATAACCTTCTATGTAAAGAATAGTGGGGAATATCATTTCAAGCGTAAATAAGTTATAATGGAGAAAAATTTCCAAAAGTGACAGGCTGCTTTTGGTAGATGCATTGGAAACAGCGAAACAGTGGAAAGTTGTTGGCATGATAAGAAATATAGGGCATGGCGGATGCTATGCCCTATATTTTATGCACAGACCCGTACAAAGTGAGTATGTCGCTATGGTGAAAGATAATCCTTATACGGACAATAAGGAACTGCTGATTATTCCAAATGCAGTTCACACTGGTGGCAGGCTGTTCAGAAATACCCTGCAAAGTTCTGAGGGTGTTTCGTTACTGTTCACACCTACGCCAAAGTAGTGGGAATCATGCGCCAAAATGCTTGCCTTTTAGCATTTTGTGTGCAAAATCTGTAATAATTCACACCTCAATAACATATAAGCTGATGAAAACTGGCGTTGGTGTGAATTGTAACGGTGTTTCTGAACGTAAGTTACATTTTATTGATTGGTGTTGACAAAATCATCGTCCGTATGATACTATACATGTAGTTAGCCACAACTAACACTAATATAACGTCAAAGAGCGATACAGAATGCCAAAAGGCATTTTTCTTTGCTACATAGGTTAGTAATAACTAACTGGAAAGGGAGAATAGAGATGGAAATGACAGATACGGAGAATATATCGGAAGAACTGGTAGTATACCACTGTTCGCCGACGATGGCAGGGCTAAAAACAGGGAGCCTGTTCAATTGTCCGGCCAAAAGCGGCAAAGCGCTGATAAAGAGCATTCGTGAGATGAACAGACGTCTGCTTCCGCGGGGCGCACGGATCGTTCCCCTGAAAAACATGGGGAAAAGTACACTGGTTTATATGTATCGTCCAGACAGGCTGAGGGAGGATTTGAGTAACAGGACTGCAAAGAGGATTCTGGCAGAGCGGTGTTATCCCGTCGGAGATATGGAAAAATGTATTGTCAAACTGGTGCATCGTCTGAGCAGCGAGGAAGTGTTTCCACATGAAATCGGACTGTTTCTCGGTTATCCGCCGGAGGATGTGGATGCATTCATAGAGAATGGCGCTGCGGGAGCAAAATGTATCGGGATATGGAAGGTGTATGGGGATGTGGAAACAGCGCAGCGCAAGTTTGAACAATATAGGAAATGTACGAGGCTTTATTGTGAGGCGTTTCGGAAACATCATTCGTTCGACAGGCTTATCGTGGGCTGTTTATAAAACAAAATTAGTAGGTAATTTGCACAAAACAATAGTTAGCATTCTCTAACTATTTGGTTAGTTTGATGAAACTTTAGTAAGTGTTGAAAAGAGCATTGACAAACGGATGCTGGCATCATACTATAATATGTGGTTAGCAAATGCTAACTTATGTTTCGGCTGTATGACTAATAAGAACTGATTGGGTTCAGATTCCAAAAAAGATAGAATTTGAAATTCTGTGAATTGGGCAAAGCTCATTTTGTGTTCTTCAACATGAAACGTTTCGGAATGGAGGAAAGTATGATGCCGCTTACACTGGCAGAAGTAGGAGAGGAAAACATTATCAGGAGAATCGGGGGGAAGCAGGAGGTCAAGGCACATCTGGAAAACCTCGGTTTTGTCGTGGGAGGGGCGGTTACGGTGATAAATGCCATCGGCGGCAACGTCATCGTGAACGTGAAAGATTCCCGTATTGCGGTCAGCAAAGAGATGGCGCAGAAAATCATGGTCTGATCCGCAGATGACAGGCAGGTGCGCGGCGCATGATTGGATGCGTGCGTTTACATCAATTTTATGAGACAGGAGGAGATGGAGATGAAAACACTGAAAGAATCAAAGATCGGAGACACAATCCGCGTTGTGAAACTCCACGGAGAGGGTGCAGTCAAACGCCGGATTATGGACATGGGACTGACGAAGGGGGTAGAAGTGCAGATCCGTAAGGTCGCGCCCCTCGGCGATCCGATTGAAGTGACCGTCCGCGGTTATGAGCTTTCCATCAGGAAGGCGGATGCGGAAATGATTGAGGTAGAAAGTATGTAAAGGGGAGATACATCCCCTATATTTTCAAATTATCGGTTAGTGATAGCTAATAAGAGAAAGTGAGGAAAAATATATGAATTTGCGAATTGCTCTTGCGGGTAACCCGAACTGTGGAAAGACAACGCTGTTCAATGCCCTGACCGGATCCAATCAGTTTGTTGGAAACTGGCCGGGCGTTACGGTGGAAAAAAAGGAGGGAAAGCTGAAAAAGCATGACGGTGTGACCATCACCGATCTTCCCGGCATCTATTCTCTTTCCCCGTACACACTTGAGGAAGTGGTGGCAAGAAACTATCTGATCAGTGAGCGCCCTGACGCGATCTTAAATATTATCGACGGAACGAACCTGGAGAGGAACCTGTATCTGACAACACAGCTTACGGAGCTTGGCATTCCTGTTGTTGTCGCAGTCAACATGATGGACGTGGTGGAAAAGAATGGTGATAAGATCAACACAGCGGAGCTGTCAAGGGCGTTGGGGTGTAAGGTGGTAGAAATTTCTGCCCTGAAAGGCAGCGGCATCATGGAGGCGGCAGAGACGGCGATTGATGCGGCGAAGAATGGAAAGACCGTTCCAATGCACACTTTTTCAGGAACGGTAGAACATGCGCTTGCCCATATCGAGGAGGCGGCAGTGCACAGTATGCCGGAGGAGCAGCAGCGGTGGTACGCGATCAAGCTGTTTGAGCGGGACGACAAGGTACTAGAGCAGATAAATCTGGATCAGACCATTCTTGCCCATATCGAAACGGACATCAAGGCTGTCGAGGAGGAGATGGACGACGATGCGGAATCCATTATCACCAATGAGCGGTACGTCTATATCGGAGGCATTATCAAAGGGTGTTTGAAGAAAAAGTCCGCGGGAAAGATGACCAGCTCTGACAAGATTGACAGGATTGTCACAAATCGTTTTCTGGGGCTGCCGATATTTGCGGCAATCATGTTTTTGGTTTACTACATATCCATGGTGACAGTGGGGGCTGCTGCCACGGACTGGGCGAATGACGGTCTGTTCGGCGATGGATGGCATCTGCTTGGCATCGGATCGGGCGATTATGAAGATGCGTCTGGTGAATATGGCGACGCAGTGCTCATTGTGGATGGTTATGAGGCATACGTTGAGGAAAACGGTGCGGTTCCCACAGAGGATTTTCCGTATGAAGTGGCGGATGATGAAACGCTGGAAGTAACAATAGAAACAGCAACCCTTACAGACTATGAGGACGCACTGGCAGTTCTGGAAAAATATGGCGAAGAACCAGATCCGGCTGCCTACGGTGTGTGGGTTCCCGGCATACCTGTGCTTGTAGGAGGAGGGCTTGAGGCTGTGGGCACTGCCGACTGGCTGTCTGGACTCATCAATGACGGTATTGTTGCGGGTGTGGGTGCCGTTTTAGGTTTTGTTCCGCAGATGCTTGTTCTGTTCCTGCTTCTTGCGTTTCTTGAGGCATGCGGCTACATGGCGCGTATCGCTTTTGTGCTGGACCGTATCTTTCGCAAGTTTGGACTGTCTGGCAAGTCCTTTATTCCAATGCTCATCGGTACCGGCTGCGGCATTCCGGGCATCATGGCATCAAGGACGATTGAAAACGAGCGTGACCGCCGGATGACAATCATGACGACCACGTTTATTCCATGCGGTGCAAAGGTTCCGTTTATTTCCATGGTTGCAGGAGCCATTTTCGGGGGCTCCGCATGGGTTGCAACGAGTGCATATTTTGTCGGGATGGCAGCGATTATCATTTCTGGTATCATGCTGAAGAAGACTCGGATGTTTTCGGGTGATCCGGCTCCTTTCGTGATGGAGCTTCCAGCATACCATCTGCCTACTGCAGGAAATGTCCTGCGCTCCATGTGGGAACGCGGATGGTCCTTTATCAAGAAGGCGGGTACGATCATTCTGCTTTCCACCATCGTTATCTGGTTTACAACGTATTTTGGTTTTACATCAGAAGGATTCCGGATGCTCAGTGAGGAGGAGATGGATCAGTCGCTCCTTGCAGCCATCGGAGGCGCGATTGCATGGATTTTCATACCGCTTGGCTGGGGGAACTGGCAGGCAGCAGTGGCATCCATAACCGGTCTGGTAGCAAAGGAAAACATTGTCGGTACAATGGGTATCCTCTATCCTGGCGGATGGCCTGAGATTGCTGAAAACTTTAATATGGTTGCCGGCTACTCTTTCCTTGTGTTCAACCTTTTGTGTGCACCCTGCTTTGCGGCGATTGGCGCTATCAAGCGGGAGATGAACAATGCGAAATGGACCTGGTTTGCGATCGGATATCAGTGTCTGCTTGCCTATGCGGCGGCGCTGATGGTTTACCAGATAGGCTCGGCGTTTACCGGCAATCTCAATGTCATCGGTCTGGCTGCAGCCATTGTGATTCTTGGCGGCATGCTCTACATGCTTTTCAGACCATACAAAGAGGCAACAAAGCTGACCACAAATATAGCATGAAAAAACATTTCGAAATAATGGGAAAAGCGCGAAAGTCTACGTTTTTTGTTGGGATGTGTGCCATAAAGGTATGTTGGTGTTAAAGAAAGGAATGTTATGCTCAGGATAACGGTAGGGATTGAGGGAATGGCGTGCGGCATGTGTGAGGCACATATTAATGAGGCAGTACGGAGTGCATTTCAGGTAAAGAAAGTGACAAGTTCGCACACAAAGAAGCAGACAGTCATTCTTACAGAACAGGAAATCACGGAACAGCAAATCAAAGGTGTTATCGCAGGCGTTGGATATGAGGTCGTGTCTGTAAGCAGTGTGCAATATGAGAAGAAAGGGCTGTTTTTTGCATTCAGGGGGTGAATCCATGCGAAGCTGTTTTTTATGTTCTGCCTGGCGTCAGGACGCTTCGAAATTCGTTGCAATTCACATCAACGCCAGTTTTCATCAGCTTATAAGTTATTAAGGTGTGAATTATAACCGAAATTCATGCGTTTATTTTGACAAAACTGGTAAAAAGGGGTATAATAATATAGTCGAGTGGCAAAAAGCGTAAATCCAGATGATGGTTTTACGCTTTTTGCATTACTGGCAGAAAATATGGTTATGGCAGCTTTCCGGAAAAGTCTCCTGAGGGAAAACAGTACAGCATTTCCTGAAAACGGATGTGCGTCAGGAATCTCGAAAGAAATGGAGGAAAATTGAGTAAAGAAGCTTCTACAAACAAAATGGGGACGGGTGCAGTCCCAAAGGTCATGCTTAGCATGGGGATACCAATGATCCTGTCAATGGTGCTGCAGGCCGGCTACAATATTGTTGACAGCATGTTTGTGGCAAGGATACCGGATTACGGCGGGATCACAAATGCAGGCGAGTATGCAGTCAATGCGCTGACACTGGCGTTTCCGGTGCAGATGCTGATCGTGGCATTTGGGATTGGCACGGGCGTAGGAGTGAATGCCCTGCTTGCAAAAAGCCTTGGGCAGAGGGACATGGAAAAAGTTGCAAAAGCGGCAGGCAACGGTGTATCTCTGGCACTTATTATTTATGCAGTATTCCTTGTGTTTGGCTTGCTTGGCGTGAAAGCCTATATCGGGAGCCAGACGCAGGATGTGACAGTCCTTGCAATGGGCAGTTCCTATCTGTCTGTCTGTTCGATCGCATCTTTTGGCATTGTCCTGTTTTCTATCTATGAAAAATTGCTGCAGGCGACAGGGAAGACTGTGTATTCCACAATTGCACAGGTTGCGGGCGCAGTCTGCAACATAATTCTTGACCCGATTATGATTTTTGGATATTTTGGGATGCCAGAGATGGGTATCCGCGGCGCTGCTTATGCCACTGTGATCGGGCAGATCGTATCTATGCTTGCTGCCATGTATTTTCATTATAAGAAAAATACGGAGGTAAAGTCTGGCAGGATCTATCTTAAGCTGGAAAGGGGCATCGTGAAGGAAATCTACGTGGTCGGTCTTCCTGCGATTATCATGCAGGCATTGATGTCCTTTATGACATATGGCGTCAACCTTATTTTCGGTACCGTATCGCAGGCAGCGGTAACGGCATATGGAATATTTTATAAGATACAGCAGTTTATCTTCTTTGCCGGTTTTGGACTTAGGGACGCCATTACCCCTGTTGTGTCCTTCAATTATGGGATGGGGAATAAGAAACGGATCCGGCAGGGGATATTTTATGGCATCCTGTATATAGAGGTGATTATGCTTGCCGGGCTTATCGGACTGGAATTATTTGCAGGCCCCCTGACTGGGATGTTTGCCATGTCGAAAGAGACTGAAGCGCTGTGTGTCATGGCATCTAAGGTCATTGCGGCAGGTTTCCTGTTTGCAGGAGGGAATATTGCAATACAGGGCGTTTTCCAGGCACTGGGCTGTGGTGTGGATTCACTGGTTGTTTCCCTGATCAGACTCTGCATTGTTGTGCTGCCGTTGGCATGGCTGTTTGCAAAGCTCGAAAATGCAGATTTTATGATATGGTGGGCATTCCCGATCGCTGAGTTTGCAGCCTTTGTGGCAGCAATTGTGCTGATGCTGTGGGAAAACAGAAGGATCATAAGACCGATGCGGGAGGGAAATGTAAGGACAGGATGACACAGATAGTTTTTGTGCATTTTTCTGAAATCGTGCGCTGCTGATTTTTGTAGAAAATGCCCTTTGATTTTGAAAGCAAAAAAAAGTATACTATTATTTGGAAATTGAATCAGGCAAAATCAACGACACATGTGGCGCGCCGCGCGTAAATCTGATTACGGTACGGGTGCTGCAGGTGTCATTTTTTTGCGCAAAATAAAGGAGGACTTATGGAAAACAGTAATTATCTTGGCACAGAAAAAGTGGGGAAGCTGCTGCGGCAGTTTGCGATTCCCTGTATCTGTTCCCTCATCATCTCATGTCTCTACAATATAGTTGACCAGATCTTCGTAGGCAACGGTGTAGGGTATCTGGGCAACGCCGCAACCGGTGTAATCTTCCCAATAACGGTAGTGGGATGGGGACTGAGTCTGTTCTTTGGTGACGGAGCCGCCGCCGCACTGAGTGTTTCTCTGGGCCGCGGGGAAACGAAGGATATCCACAGGAGCGTTGGGAGTGCAGTCCTGGGGTCTTTTCTATCCGGCGTGATGGTGATTGCCATTGCCTACCTGTGGGGGGATGGTCTGCTGCACCTCATTGGTGCAACGGATGCCAATATCCAGATGGCTCATGACTATGGCATGATTATTTTTGCCATGATGCCGCTTGCCATGACGCAGAATACCTTGGCGTCCATTATCCGTGCGGACGGCAGCCCGAAATATGCCATGGTGGCTATGCTCACCGGGGCAGTCATCAATATCATCGGAGATCCGGTGGCCATTTTCGCACTTGACATGGGGATCAAGGGTGCGGCTTGGGCAACCATCCTTGGACAGCTTGTCAGCTTTCTGATTTGTGCGGCTTATTTGAGGCATCCCAAGACTTTCCGGGTAAATGCTGGCAGCTTCAGGCCAAGTATGGGGCTTCTGAAGCCAGTTATGGCTCTGGGAACCTCCAGCCTGCTGACACAGCTTTCCATCGTTGTCATTACAGTGGTCAACAATATCCTGCTGGTCAAGTACGGTGCGCGTTCCGTCTACGGCGCGGATATTCCCTTGGCAGCGTTCGTTGTCATAATGAAACTCTTCCAGATCGTGTTAAATATCGCGATCGGCATTGCCGCCGGCGCACAGCCGATTGTTGGCTATAACTATGGTGCAAAAAATTATGGACGGGTGCGGGAACTGTTAAAGCTGATGATACAGTGGACTGTGATTGTCGGCCTGGTCTGCACGGTTTTCTTTGAAGTCATTCCAGGTGTATTCATCCGGATGTTTGGCTCGGCGGATGATCCTATTTATTTTGATTTCGCTGTACTCTGTCTGCGGATCTACCTTTCTCTCATCCTTGTTACCTGTGCCCAGAAGGTCTGCGCCATCTTTCTGCAGTCCATCGGCAAGGCAAAGACAGCTGCGCCGTTGTCTGTCCTGCGGGATGTGCTGCTGATTGTTTTTTCTCTGCTGATTCCTGTTGCCATGGGTGTTACAGGCATTTTCTGGGCGGCACCGATTGCCGATGTACTGGCTATTCTGGTTACTGCAGCGGTTATGCTTCAGGTGTGGAGAGAATTAGGGCATGGGGCTAAGGCCGAAGAACCTGCAGCCGTCATCCGGCCATCCCGTCAGGGAGTGATTATCACGATTGCCAGGGAACACGGTTCAGCTGGAAAGCGAATTGGCCAGTTGACAGCCGGCAGGCTGGATATTCCCTGCTATTACAAAGAGCTGGTGGCAGTCGCTGCCCAGGAGAGCGGTCTGGCGCAGGAGTTCATTTCCGGCATCAATTCTGACGAAAATGCTATTATGAGGGAACTGTATCTCACTGCCGAACCCGTGAAACGCGCTGTCGCGGCACAGGAAAAGGCCATCCGACACATTGCGGATGCAGGATCCTGTGTTATCATAGGGCGTTCGGCTGATTATGTGCTTCGGAATTATCCTGATGTAGTGCGCATCTTTATCCATGCGCCTAAAAGTTACCGGGAGAAAAAGGTGATGGAAATGTATGGTGACAGCCCGGAGGCTGCTAAAAGGAGCATTGCCCGGTCCGATGCCGCCAGAGGCGCCTACTACAAAAGTATATCTGGAAAGGAATGGGGCGATCCCCACGGCTATGAGCTATGTATTGATGCATCGGTGGGCGAGGAGGCTGCCGCAGATCTGATCTGCAGCTATGTCAGGGGGATGGGCAGCGAATAAAAAGGCACAGCTTCGTATGATCATGAAATAGCAGCTCCTGGAGTGATAAAATCACTTCGGGGGCTGTTTTGGTGCGTAAAGTATTTTTGTTAGGTACCTTGACAAAAAGTTGCTTTGGGGCTATAATCAAGGTACCTAATAAAAAGGAGGATTGATTTATGACAGAAAATACGATATGTCCCGGCTGTGGGAGACACTGCGATCTGAGCGAGCCTCACTGCGGCAGAGGGAAGGAATACCACCGCACGGGGAAAATGCCGGAACAGCGGCAAGGGAAAAAACAATATCACGAGATGCGCATGGCGCATTACCAGGCCGCGGACATGAATGACAAGCTTATCATCAATTTGCGGGAGTTAGGTCATATGATGCGCATGTTATATGAGGGTAAAGCGAGCCAGAAACGCATTTTAATCATTCTGAATGAGTCGGAAACGATCACGCAGCGGGATTTGACAGAGCGTCTGGGAATCCAGCCGGGGTCAGCAAGCGAAATCCTTTCCAAACTGGAAAGCGCAGGATGGATTCGTCGCACGCAGAATGAAACCGACCGCAGGACGACGGATATCTGCCTGACAGACAGCGGCAGGGAGCTTGCCACAGAGGCATTGGCACAGCGCAGGAAACGGCACGGGGAAATGTTTTCCTGCCTTTCAGGAGAAGAAAAGCAGGAATTATTGTCACTGCTGGAAACAGTCTGTGCAGATTGGAGGAGTCGTTACAGCGAACAGGATCATCATGGACACCATAAAGACAATGACCATCACAGAGGTTGTGACCACGAATCCCATGACCACCGCGGCGGTCATGGGCACCATGACGGTACGCATGGACATGGAGGGAACTAACCATGTGGAAATATGTCAGACAATATCTGTTTTTTGCCATCATTGCAGGTTTATTCATGGTTGGCGAGGTACAGATGGAGCTGGTTCGGCTGGGAATCATGAGCCGGATTGTGGATGACGGCGTTTGTCCACAATAAGGGATTCTGACCTGATTGTGGAGAGCGGCAGTATGATGCGCTGCTTGCGAAGAAGGGGAAATACCATGATTTGCAACATAATTAAAGAGGGATATAGGGGCTTTCCGCTTTGCCTGCAACGTTGACAATCTGGATAAAATGCGCTACCTTAAATATAGAAGTATGTGAAAATCCTGTTTCCTGTGGACACCCTTCCCGGGAAGGGATGCCTGTTACCATGGGAAGGAGGTAACGCTATGAAAAAAATTGTGAAGTTTATGGTATTTGCCATACTGTTTCCAACCTTAATTGTATCTACTATGCTATTGACATATCTCCATTTTTTTGCATCTGGTGACAAGAACCTCTCTGGGGAGTGGACTGCAAAGCTGGACATGACAGAGCAGGCTGCTGTCACAGCTCTTGGCTGGCTTCAGGACATAGAAGCTGTCTCCGTATCTATGCAGGATATGGAGTCTCACATGCAAGGGCTGACCATCGAGATGAATCTGACATTGGAACAAACTGCAAAGGATGAGGGAACTTTCCGCTGCAATGTCCTGACAGAAAGCTACAATACCTGCAATGAGGCCGCATATGAAGCGTTTGCTTCCGTGTTTCGGGAACTTGTGTCTGAGCGGCTTCGTGCGGCAGGCTATACGGGCAGTACAGACGAGAAGACCATTGAATCCCTCGTGACAAAGACATTTGGGATGTCCACGGTTACTTATTTGATGTCATGTGGCCCTGAACTGCTGCCTTCACTGGAAGACTTGCAGGCCCAATATGACGGCAGCGGCACCTATCAAACCACAGAGGATGTTTTTACCAGGCAGTTTGATGATGGAGAGTCGGTTATTACAAAGGTGGAATATTATATCCGGAAGGACACCAGCCTCATTTTATCCGCGGATGCTGATCCGGCCGCCCTTGGTTATTTTTCTGACCATTACCCTGTGATATATACACTGCGGCACGCTGAAAACGAATAACTTCTTTTCAGATACCAAAGTATGGATCAGCATTTCTACAGGGAATGTGCGAGAAGGGAGATTATATGAAAACAATCTTACAGAAAACGAGTTCCTTTATATTGTCCATAATCCTGGTGTGCTGCATGCTGCCTGTCAGGGCAGATGCAGCCTATGAGATTCCCGGGATCTGCCAGGTACAGACTGATACTGGTGTTACAGGCACTGTCAAAACCCTGGATTACAGCTATAATCGTAACACATATTTCTCCCTGCGGGACATAGCCATGCTTCTTAAAGATACAGATAAGGTTTTCTCCCTGGAAATTACGAAAAATGCCATTTCCCTGAATCCTGGAAGTACCTACACGCCTCTTGGCGTGGAAAATGCTCTTTGGGACAACAACGAAAATCCGAATCTTTCCTTGCGGCGGAATGAATTCAAGATAGGCGGACAAAAGGTATTTTACTATACACTGATAATGGCATTGCCTTCCGGCGATTACGACTGCTTCCTGATGGCAGCTGATTTGGCTATGATTTTGAATGTAGACATCACTGTTCCCAGTGCAGGCGTCCTGCGAATCAATACACAGACGCCTTTCAGTCTCTCACCTGCTGTCCTGGAACAGGCGGGATATTTTTACGGAGTCAATAGTGTGCTCACAGGAGATGCCACAACTGGGGAACTTTACTACCAGTATCAGGCTGACACTGCTTATCCTATAGCCAGTACTTCTAAGCTGATGACATGTCTTCTGACGATGGATGCCATCTCAGCGGGACAGGTCTCCCTTGAGCAGACGGCGACCATATCTGAAGCGGTTCAGGCACTATCATCTTCGGATGATGGGGTGATTCCCTTTGAAGCAGGGCAGCAGATTACTGTGCGGGAGCTTCTGATCGGCGCCCTCCTGCCTTCCAGCAACGAATGCGCACTGTGTCTGGCTGAAACGATTGCAGGTTCGGAGGAAGCGTTTGTCCAGATGATGAATCAGAAAGCGCTGGATCTGGGACTTTCCCAGGCGGTTTTTTTTAACTGCCACGGTCTGCCTTCTTACACGGAAGACCCTATTCCCGCAAAGCGCCAGAACCGCATGAGTGCGAAAGACATGTTCCGCCTGGTGTCGTATCTTTTGAAGGTATATCCACAGGTCAAGGAGATCACTTCTATGGAAGAAGCCACCTTACCATCCATGGATCTCGAAGTACGCAATACGAATCCGCTTCTGCGCAATATGCCTGAAGTCACCGGCTTGAAAACCGGAACGACCAACAAATCCGGCGCCTGTCTGGTCACGTCCCTTGCTGCGGACGACGGGATTATAGAGCATGATTTGATTGTCGTTGTGCTGGGTACAGAGGATTCCATCGAAAGAGGGCGTGTTTCTGGATTGCTGGCAAGGTATGCCTTGCAAGTCTTTTCCTCTGGCATAGAGGAACCAGAAGCTGGGACAATTTCTGGAAATCTGCCCACAAATGCCGATGCAGCAGTGGACTGGATTCTTCGGACGGCAAGAGAGCAGCAGGGAGAAATTTGAAAGCGTTCGGGTAGTAATTTGCGGCGTATCATGGTACAATGGTCATTGCAGAAAGAGGAGCAGGAGATGGTTACAGTTATGGAACAGATGACACTTTTTGACAGAGATACGCCACAGCCGCTTGCAGCAAGGCTGAGGCCGCAGAGCTTGACGGAGTATGCCGGACAGGAACATCTGCTTGGAAAGGGGAAAGTGCTGCGGCGCCTGATAGAGAATGACCAGATTTCTTCTATGATATTCTGGGGACCGCCGGGAGTGGGAAAGACAACGCTTGCACGGATTATAGCAGGAACAACCAAGTCTGCGTTTATTGATTTTTCTGCAGTGACAAGCGGCATTAAGGAAATACGTGCAGTGATGGAACAGGCGGAGCAAAACCGTCGCTTTGGGGAGCGGACAATCGTGTTTGTGGACGAGATTCACCGGTTTAATAAGGCACAGCAGGACGCGTTCCTGCCGTTTGTTGAAAAAGGAAGCATTGTTTTAATTGGAGCTACGACGGAGAATCCGTCATTTGAAATCAACAGCGCCCTATTATCCAGATGTAAGGTATTTGTGCTGCAGGCACTGACAGCGAAGAATTTGACAGCATTGCTTTATCGTGCGCTGAAAGACAGCAGGGGCTTTGGCATGCAGAGGGTAAACATTTCAGAGAATATGATTGAAATGATTGCTCATTTTGCAAACGGGGATGCAAGAATTGCGCTTTCGACCTTGGAGATGGTGATCCTGAACGGGGAGATAGATGACAATGGAACCGTGAGCGTGACAGAGGATACCTTGGAGCAGTGTACTTCCAAAAAATCATTGCTGTATGACAAAAAAGGCGAGGAACACTACAATCTGATTTCAGCGCTTCACAAGTCCATGAGAAATTCAGATCCCGACGCGTCGGTGTACTGGCTTGCCCGTATGCTGGAAGCGGGAGAGGATCCGCTGTATGTTGCAAGACGGGTGCTTCGCTTTGCGAGCGAGGATGTCGGACTTGCGGATCCGCACGCTCTTACGATTGCAGTATCGGCATATCAGGCATGTCATTTTATCGGTATGCCTGAGTGCACTGTACATTTGACCCAGGCAGTAGTATATCTCTCACTTGCACCCAAGTCCAATGCACTGTATATGGCATATGAGCACGCCAAGGCGGATGCCATAAATCATTTAGCTGAACCGGTGCCGCTTGTGATACGTAATGCGGTCACGGAGCTGATGGGAAAACTGGACTATGGAAAAGGGTATCAGTATGCCCACGACACGGATGAGAAGCTCACCAATATGCAGTGCCTGCCAGATTCCCTCCTTGACAGGGAATATTACCAGCCAGATGGTCAGGGGAAAGAAGCGGAATATAAAAAACGGATGGAACAGATAAAAGAGTGGAAGCGTTCTTAGAGTATTTGTTGTTTGTTGATAAGATAATTGTACATAAAAATGTGTACCTTACAAATCGACAAAGTACACAAAAATATGAACTAAAATATATTAAAAGTACATAAAAATATATACATTTTGTTGAAAAGCTCACTATTATATGATATAATCATAAAAATGAGGGGGATTTTAAATGTTTTCAAATGTTATCAAAAACATTTTAGATGATTATAAAAAGATGGGTAAAAGCCTGACACAAAATGATCTTGCTAAAGTTTTAGGAATGACAAAGCAAAGCTTTTCTAACAAAATGCAAAGAGATACTTTTACTGCAGAAGATGTAGTTAAAATAGCAGAGTTTTTAAATATGAAAGTTATTTTAAAAGGTGAAAATGAGTATATAGTTAAGTAAGACTAATATAAAAATGGTAATGTTAATCATATTTAAGATAGGAAGGTATGTATTTAGCTGCTTTCCTTTTTTTGTGCGCGCAAATAAGTACACAAAAATATGTACAATTTGAATAAAAATAAGTACACATTTTTGTGTATTACATCAATTTACAAAGTACATAAAAATGTGTACAATAGTCTTACAAGGTCAAACAAACCACACAACAAACAAGCCAAACACAAGGAGGTAACAACATGACAATAGAAAAACTTTATCAAATGTGTTTAATCAACGACGATACAGAGCTATTCATACGTGATAATGATTTCAATGTACTTGCACATGGTAATTGGTATCAGGATAATGTATTAGATTTTCTTGATTATACAATTGAAAGCTTTACATGGCAGGATGACAACAAGATTTATATTGATGTGAAATAGTAACGAGTGAACAACTCACATATAAGGAGGTAACAACATGAAAAACACTGTAGGTAGTTTTACCCAAGAAGAATTTCAGTTACTCTATGCAGCTTGCATGAGCTATGGAGATAAGCTATCAGGAATGATAAAAAGCATTCCTAATGAGAGTGATATCACTAATAGATTATCAGATAAGGCAAAGGACAGTTGGAACCTCGCAAGAAAAATTACAAAGTATATGAACTGAAATAAATCCCCTGACGAGTCTTTGAAAATTAAGACGAAACGCCTTTAACAGGGCGTCGGGATAGTAACTCAAATAT
>JAIECJ010000235.1 GCA_029068555.1 Lachnospiraceae bacterium | reverse complement strand
TGTGTGCAAAATCTGTTATAATTCACACCTCATTAACTTATAAGCTGATGAAAACTGGCGTTGGTGTGAATTGTAACTAGATTCTCCCGTCCAGTTTCTTTCGGGAGCAGATACTGTTGATTTCCTTTTCATGAAGTGCTATAATTAGGGCTGTCCTGCATAAATTTGTACTAACCGACAAGTAGAAGAAACTGAAAACGGGGCAAAACGGAAGAAACCTTGATGACTGGAAAAAGAAGGAGGGTAAAAAAGTGGGGAGGGCTGTGTTTGCAGTAAAGGATTTTTTGCGGAATTTATTCCATTGGCGCGGGCGGCTTTCACGTTCCGGATATTGGCTGGTCTGGCTTTTTGTCCTGTTTACCAATGTCGTGTTAAGCCGGTTATCAGGCATCATCACAGGACTCCTGCATCACGGGGTTCTTGACGCATTCTTTTATTTCGTTCGACTGTTCTGGAACATTGCTATGTATTTTGCGTTGCTTTTTGCCGCCATGCGCAGATACCACGATTCCGGGGAACCTGGCTGGCTGGCACTGGTTTTTGACGGGATTGGCCGACTGTGCGTTACAGGAGGCGCACTCTGGCTCATAATCTTTTTCTTTCTGTCCGCCATCGGAAACATATTTCCAGACGATGACAGGAAAGTGTATTGGGTATTTGGCGGGGGATTCCTGATTGTCGCTGTCGGCCTTATTCTCTGCATTGTAGATATCGTGTTCCTCATACGCAGACCGGATTGGGGGGAAAACGCATACGGGAAGGCATCTCCGGTAAAGGAGTTAAGCTCTGGGGAATTATAGATTGCCCAGAAAACAGCGATTAGCCATGCTATACTGATTGAGCCAGAGTGTCAGGATGTTTAAATTCCTGTTTATCTACTAACTGTCCTAACTTTCCTTGTTTTTCAAGGCTTTGCGGTATGCCTAACCTCAAAATATGTATCCTTTTCCCTTGTTTTTGCCCTTATGGGCAGGTTACAAGGGAAAGTTTTTCTTATCCAGTTTTAATTCATTCCCACAACTTTATCCAAGAGCTTTGCAGATTCCCGATTTGCCTCCCTTGTAGCGTGTGCATAGACATTCATGGTGGTACTTACGTCCGAGTGTCCTAAAAGCTCCTGCACATCTTTTGGTTGCGCCCCGTTTGATAACAGGTTCGTTGTATAAGTGTGTCTTAATGTGTGGAAGTGGAACCCTTCTAATTCTGGTACTTTCCTTGCCGCTGTCCGGCAGGCTGTTTCCACGGTGGAGGGAAGTTCAAGACAGCCATCCTCCCTCAAGCATACAAAGGAGATTTCCATATAATCCTCCGGCACATCCTCTGTCATTCCCAAGTTGTAATACTCATAATGTACCCGATTTTTCTCTGTGACTTCCCTGTAGAAATTCCTGTGGTAGAGTTCGCCATACTGCATACGGTTTTTAAGCTGCTGTTTCCTTGCTTTCTTCAAGATGTCAGCGAGGGCATTGCCAAAATCAACGATCCGCACTTTCTTCCTTTTTGTTGAGCCGATTTCGTGCTTATGGGTAGCGCCGTTGTAGCGAACACTCCTGCGGACTGTCAGGCATTGTTCCTCAAAGTTGATATCCTGCCAAGTCAGCCCTGCCACTTCCCCAAGCCTGAGCCCTGTGAAATAGGATATCTGTACGGGCAGGATTGCGTCTTTGCTCCGTTTGCCAAGCTGTGCAACCAGCTTTTGGTACTGCTCAAATGACAGTGGCTTGACCTTGCCGTTGTCGGTGTCCGTTTCTTCCGCAAACAAGTCCATACCAACCTTTTTATGCCTCATAACTACATACTGCATGGGATTGAATGTAGTGTACTGTTTCGGGAACACCGCAAAGCGGAATGACTGCTGTAATACTGCGGAAAATGTATCCGAAACAGAACAGGACATGGCAGTGGAAGTCATCATACAATGCGGGGATAAAAAATTTTGGGAGCAGAACAGCAGTGACAAAATATTTATGAAACAGGTCTATAAGCAGCTCCTTTTGAAATTGCAGGAGTATCTGCCGGATTTTAAGATTGCAAATGCAGTGGTTCACTTTGATGAGGCAAGCCCGCATATGCACGTTGTAGGAGTTCCGGTAAAGTGTCAAAGCGTTCCGTATTCACGCCCCAAGTCCTGTCAGAAGTTTTGCAGGATAAAATGCGGGCGGATGCCAATTACTACATGAAAGCCATATTCCAGCAGGAAGTACGGGAAAAGAAAAAGGGAAAAAATCATGACCTGACGGTTGCGGAATACAAAGTTGCAAAAGAGGAAGAAAAGATTGAAAAATTATCAACGGATAAAATAGGACTGGAGGCTGACACTCTCGTCCTGAACCATAAAAAGTCTACTACGCAAAAGAAACTGGAGGAACTGGATGGGGAGATTGAAAGTTCCAACATCTTCCTAAAAGCACTCCGGCAGAAAAAACAGTTTATACAGTCATATCTTCCCTTTGCGCCGCTGATTGAGGAATTTGCGAACCATGTGGAGCGTGGGGCGGATATTGAGGCAGGAAACAGCTTTCGTGGGCTGTTTACCGCACTTGGGGAGCTGCTCAATTCATTTAAGGAAGTCATCATGGACGGATTGTGTTGGTTTCCACGCCTTATGCGGTGGCAGACTTCAAAGGGCGAAGTTTCCCCTGTGTTTGAAGATAACAGGAATGAAGGCTATTATTACCGCCTAAAATCTTATATGGATATCCATACAAGGCAGGAATACCCAAAGGAACTGATACAGCCGGAAATCAA
Source organism: Lachnospiraceae bacterium (assembly GCA_029068555.1). Lineage (GTDB taxonomy): Bacteria > Bacillota > Clostridia > Lachnospirales > Lachnospiraceae > COE1. The sequence continues at coordinate 3,498 of JAIECJ010000235.1, read as the reverse complement.
GCCGGAAAATCGTATAGGCACAATAGAACAGTTAGCGCAGAATGTGGAGGCTGTCGAAAAGCAGGTACAGCTTATGGGGGGTAAAAATGAGCCGAAATCACATGTATTAGACCTAACCTATTATAAAGTAGCAAACTCAAAATAAAATTTTTGTAGTGCTCAAAAAGGACACTTTCATTCTTTGAAAATGTCCCTTTGGCATATACAATTATTCAAATTTTTTTATTTTGGATGAACATCCTATTTCGTTCTGTAATCAGAACGGCCGAGAGTTAATTGCGGAAAAAGAAAAATTCCTTTCGCTACATTTTGCAAAAAGGCACGAAATTTATGCCAATAAGTTAAGTAGAGATATTACAGGCTTAGTGTGAAGAATTTGAATATGGCAGTTACTGATGATGAAAAAGTAATCCGTAAGCATATCCGTGAAATGATAGAAAAAAAGAAACCGGACTGTACTGTAGCTGGTTTTTGTCCGGGGAAGAACTTCTTAACGCAGCAAAGCCGTTTGACATTATTTTCCTTGACATACAGATGGACGGCATGAATGGCATTAAAGCTGAAAAAGAAGTCAGGGAAAAGAACACAAACACCGTTTTAATTTTTATTACAGGCATAAAGGAATATGTTTTTGAAGCTTTTGACATTTATTCGTTCCATTATCTGTTAAATCCTGTCACGGAACAGAAATTTAAGGAAGTCTTTGAACAAGCATTGAGGAAAGCTGGGCTGCGGAAAATGCGCCGGAAAAACAGCTTTTTATCAATACAAGAAACAAGGGAATTACCATAGACGCAGACAATATATTGTATATCGAAAGCGTATCAAGGAAAGTGGAAATCCATACCACGTAGGAAATCATTGAAGCCTATGTTGCACTTGGCGAACTGGAAACGCAGCTTGGTGGGGCATTTTTCCGCTGCCACAGTGGGTATTTTGTGAATATGGCACATATCACAGAATACAAAAGTGACTGCATAACACTTACAGGTGGCGATACTATCTATTTGACAAAGAAAAAATACGGAAAATTTGTAAATGCGTATATGTGGCACTTGCAGAATAGAGGGGCTTCCTGTGTATAGTTTTTATATAATATTGTTGCGTTAGTATTTAAATAGTTGTGTTTCAAATCATTTTTATTTCATATGTTGCATAATCGTTATTTGAGTTGCAAAAATCTATTGATGTATTGTAAAAAATGCAACAAATGATATAATGAAGGTATATCATTTAGACACAAATTATAATAGGGTGTTAGTCAACATCTGGGTTGGTATGCATATGTCTAGCAATTTCGAATGCCGAAAACTCGGTTCTTGTATGTCGTAGCAACACACTTTTTGACTAACACCTATAATATAAATCATGCTGAAAGGTGGAAAATAAAAATGGGAGAAATAAAGGAAATTGCTTTTCTTTGCCAAAGATTAAAAGAACTTAGGGAAAAAAATGATTGTACAATGGAAGGAATGGTTAAAAAATTAAATAGCATCAATTTTAACATTGGAGATAAATCATCAATTTCTAGAGTAGAGGCAGGAAAAACAAGTGAAACTACATTAATGGAGTATGCAAAAAAATATTGTGAGGCATTTGGAATGTCGGAGTTCCAAAAAGAACAATTTTTGCGTGGTGAGAAAATTGTTGTTCCTGATACTTCTGCATTATTAAAAAACACGCATCTTATTGATGAGTTGAGTGGAGAATATAGTAAGGTAATAATTCCTAAAGTTGTTATAGATGAACTAGATAAGATTAAGAATAATTACAATCAAAAATATTCTCGAGGTCTTAGTACAAGAGCATGGGAAATAATAAATGCGATTGGCAAAGCAGAGAAAACAATAAGTGTTGATTACACAGGCACTATTTTAGAAGATAATGAAGATTGTAAAATTATTTATGTTGCTCAGGAAGCATCTGATAAGTATCACTGCAAGGTAGATATTATAACTGAGGATGTAGATTATTCAGCTTACCTTAAAGGACATGAATCAGTAGCAGCATTGCATTTGCGAGAATATATGGCAACAAGACAAGGCATTATCAATATGGACAGGTTAATGCGTGTAAATAATTATTATGCTGATTCATATGATAATGCGGAAATTCCTAGTTCCGAAGAAGTAAATGCATATTTGCCAGATGGAATAACTTTACTTATTTCGTGTGTAAGGAATTTTAATATTCCATTTAATCAACGCAAAGAGAAGATAAAATGGTTAATTGCGCATGGTGCAGATGTCAATAGGCGGGAATGTAGCAATAAACATTTACCAGCACTTTCTTATGCAATTCAAATGAAAGACCAATATGATATGTTTGTTTTTTTACTTGAAGAATGTAATGCCGATCCGAATGCTGGTAGCCGAAATCCGTATGGGGCAGGAAAAGTTAGGCAGAAAAATGAGGGAAATATGCCATTGATGATTGCAGCATGGTGGGGAAAAGAAGATTATGTTAAAAAATTATGCGCTCATGAACGAATAAGTATTAATCAACAAGATGAAAATGGGTTTACGGCACTCATTAAGGCATGTGCAAATGGACATATTAAATGCAGGAAAATTTTAATGGACGCAGGAGCCGATACTCGCATAGTTGATATTGATGGTAAAAATTATGAAGATCATTACAATGAATATCTTGAATTGGGACCATTAAGAACACGATTCAAAAGAAATAAAAATAATAGCAATAGGAAAGGAAAATGATGATAACCCGAGCATGTATATCGATAAATAATAGGTGTAATTTATCTTGTAAATATTGCCATTTCCATGAGAAGAAGTCTATTCAGGAAAATGAAATGAATGTGTTTCATATTCTTGACAACATAATGTACCACATTGATAAGCAAAAGATTAATCAATTTAAGCTTGGATTTGTTGGAAATGGTGAACCCTTACTGGATTATGCATTGCTAAAAGAATATATTCTCTATATTAAAGAGTATTTAAGAACTAGAAAAATTGCTGCATATACTATTACAAACGGTGTTTTAGCAGATGAGGAGAAACTGGTCTTTTTACACAATAACAATATTAATATTGGATTTTCAATTGATGGAATTAAAGAAATTCATAATAAACTTCGCTGTAATTCTTATGAACAGGTAATGAAAGGAATAAACTTGTTTTATAATATTAATGGAAAGTATCCTTCAATGAATTGTACAGTAGGAAAAGATATCTTAAATCATAAAGAAGAAACAATAGCATTCTTTGAACAGTTTGATAATCGAGTTACATTCTCTCGTATGATAGGAAAGTATGGAATTACACTTGCTGAATTTCATGGATTTATGGAACTTGCTACAACCAAACTGAATGTAAGGACGGGTAGTTATGACTGCACCATGTATGGTGGTCTATGCGCTGCAGGCATAGATAATATTTTTTACGCAAATGGAAGAATTTATATTACTGCGGCTATTAAAAATCGACATTTCTAATAGCCATATTTTTCAATGTATTTTAGCTTTTTATGCCGAAA
>JAIECJ010000234.1 GCA_029068555.1 Lachnospiraceae bacterium | reverse complement strand
TGAAGGGCATACTGGTAACGCACATCAAACATGAGTGCCTCGACTAATTCATCATCAGTATCCCCAAGAGCTTCTTTCAGAATCAGTGCTCCAGCAATTACATTTACAGGCGTATTGGGACGGGAAACTTTATCGCAATATAGAACTGAAAAAATACTTTCATCAATAGCCGGAAAAACTTTCTCTGCAAAAATTTTTGCCCATGATTTTTCCAAAACTCTTTTTTCTCTTTGCGTGAGATTGAGAGTACTATCTGTCAGAGTTAATTGTTGATTATCATTTGCAATACTTATACTTTATCAAATATCACTGTGAATTTAAATATCGTGTTAAGTTTTTATAATAAAAACGGCAGCTTTTTTTCTCAAAGCTGCCGTAAATGAACCACCCCGATGCAAGCATACGGAGCATCCGATCTTGGCTTCCTCTTTTCAGAACGATGCAAGCATCGGGATATTAAACCCGTGAGGGAATAAAAGTACCAAAATACAATTGCTGGACGATGACTTTTTTTCTTTTGCTGTCATACGGCAGATAATTTTCTTAAATTTTACTGAATATCCGCATCGCAGTATTTAGCAGTAATTATTCTATTGTTTCAATGGACGCTACAATATTCATCTTTACAATAGAACGCAAAGGAATAGCGGTTGCCAATAAACAGGCAGCGATAGAAATAATTGCAGCTTCAAGAATGGATAAATAAGGTATCATAACAAATTGCAAGCAGTCAGTTGTAGCTGCATTTACAAATATTGTGCAAATATATCCCAATATTCCACCAGCAATAGATGAAATGATTCCATAGTAAGCCCCTTCCCATAAAAATGTTTTATAAAGGCTGTCCGCACTCATGCCGATTGCCCGCTGCATACCAATTTCAGCAATACGGGTATGAATGTTGCTGTAAACGGTGTTAATGATATTCAATATTCCAATCAACCCGATAAATAAGATTAGTCCCCAACACAACATATTGATCTGCTGAAAACTTTCTTCGAGCTGTGCGGCAGTTTGCCGATAAGAAAGCCAATGGCTGCCGGAATTTTCTTTGCACCAACTATCTAACCATGTTTCAAATTGTTCATTATCCGCATTTGTCTTTAAGGTTGGATAAACTTCTGAATAATAATTGTTGCCCGTCAGCAAGTCATACATTTTATCATTTACGGTAATCTGCACTCCGTTTACAAAACCGTCATTGTTAATCGAAACAGGAAAATCAGCGATACCGACAATACGCAGCTCATGTCCATTTACTGATATGGTATCGTTGTACTCAAAATTGGTAGTTTCTACTGTCTGTCCCTCATACGTAAAAGGAATAGGATTTTTTACAATACACGCTGCACCGGAAAGCAGATCGCTTTTATCCTGTTCAGATAAGTCATCTATATACGAGGACAGACGCGTATCATCCAGACCTGCAACTTGAAATGTTTCCCACGATTGAAGCACAAAGCCAAGCTCAATCGGATATTGTCCGTTTTTATCTTGACTATACACTGATAATTTGGTTGTTGATAGATGTTCTACCATCTCATGCTCACGAATTTCTGCTACGCTTTCCGGTATCATGCCGACAGTTTCACTTGTAATTGCATAATCACCCAAAGTCATATCCTGTACTTTGCTACTTGTGTCAAGAAGCGCAGCAAAACTTTGTAAAGCTACAAAAACCGTAATACTCATAACCAACGAAATAATGGTAATCACTGTTCTGCTTTTTCCACGTTTTAAGTTCAACCTCGCATAATAGGCTTCAAAGTTACGAATTGTTTTTGCTTTTCTTCCATAACGCTTTATCTTTACACGCTGCCCGGACATTGCAACTGTTGGAGAAACATGGGAAGCATATTGCGCCGCTGGAAAAGCTGCAAGCATGGCAAACAGCAAAGTGATAATGATACTCACAAGATAAATAAGTATATGGTTAGAGCTTGTACCATCAATCATGGAATTAAGCTCCGTGGTACTGTCTGCCATAAATAAATCGGGGTTTAAAGCACCTGTTGCGGCAATTAAAATTCCTTTTGCGGATAATGCGCCAATCAACAAACCAACAGGAATACCTAACCCGCATAAAATGAATAGTTGCAGAGAAACAAGCCGATAAATCTGCCCCTGTGTGCTGCCGATTGCGCGAAGTGTTCCATATTCTTTGATACGCTTTGTTATGGCTATTTTCAGAATATTGTAAATCACCAAGCCCGCTGCGAACAAGACAAGTACGCCAACTATGATGCAGGCAAATGTCATAAAAGAAAAGCCTGTATCTGTATCAGAGGTTCCGGCTTCCTCATAAGAAATACCGAGCGCGTCTAATAAAATCCAGTTGTACTGTATATTGGATTTTTCAATCCCGATTTTGTCTGCAAGTTCATCAACGATATTCTGAAATCGTACCGTATCTTTTATTTTGAAATCAGTTGAATAGAGCAGATAATCCTTCGGCAATAGCGCAGAAGCTGTCCCCTCGCCTGCTATGGCATCTAAGGTTCCCGTAGAATAACCAATATAGTTATTTTCCAATATACCGCAAACCGTAAATTCAGCAGCGTATGAATAAGAGGGGATTGAGCCATTCATAAGGGATATTTCTTCTTGTAATGTAATAGTATCGCCGATACTAATATTTTCTCCAAGATATTGTAGGGCATTTTCCGGCAATGCAATTTCAAGCGGAGCAACGGGCAAGCGTCCCTCCTTTACTCTGCTAATTGAAGGGTAGGCATCTAATGCGTTATCTAAGTATTCACGCACATACAAGGTTAAACTGCTGTTACCCAGCTTACCATATCCGATGTTAATCAAGCTGCCTACATCATAGAGCCGAGTATCACTTTTTAATTGCCGCATTTGTTCCTCTGTTATTTGATGAAATGTTGCATGACGGTCGCCGTTTAATGACGCAGCCTGTTCCGTCCTCATTGTCTGTAAAATACCGAGGGATTTTCCGATAGCAGTTGTCATAACACTTGAAAGAATTACCGCAATCAGAATGAGAACCGCCATTACCTTTTGGGCTTTTAGTTCTTTGAACGCAAACGATAGGTAAGATTTCATTATGCATTCACCTCCGTAGGTTCACCGTCAATCATTGTAAAACGGCGGTCTGCCATTTTTGCAATACGGCTGTCGTGGGTGATAATGACAAGCGTTTTCCCCAATTTTTTACGAATATCACAGAGCATTTTCATCACTTCGCCGCCGCTTTTGCTGTCAAGATTTCCTGTTGGTTCGTCTGCAAAAATAATGTCGGGCTGTGCAATCAGAGCGCGGGCAATCGCTACACGCTGTTGCTGCCCTCCGGACATTTCGTGTGGAAGATGTGACAAGCGCATTTCTAAGCCCAAAAGCTCTGTGAGCTGTTTCAAATATTTTTCGTCCGGCTGCTTTTTATCTAGCAACATGGGCATGATAATATTTTCTCTTGCAGTAAGAACAGGCAAAAGGTTGAATTGTTGAAAGATAAAGCCGATCTTTTGGCGGCGAAATGTAGAAAGCTGTTTATCGCTGCCATTATGAATGTCGGTACTGCCATACAGGACAGAGCCAGAAGTCGGCTTATCTAATCCGCTGATGATGTGTAACAGCGTACTTTTTCCGCTGCCGGATGGTCCCATAATCGAAATAAAATCGCTCTCAAATATTGTCATCGAAGCATGATTAAGAGCAATCACCCGGTTTTCATTTGTTCCATAGATTTTTGAAATATCTTTTACTTGAATTTCCATGAAAAAACTCTCCTTATCTCGTGACAAATCACGTGTGATAAGGAGAGTATAAAAGGTAAATCTCAAAAATTCCTCAAGATTATAAAATTTTTAATGTAGCGGAAACAGTTGCGCCAATTTCATTATTTTGAATGGATATGCTACCGCCATGCCTTTGGCAAAGAAGATTACAGATATACAATCCCATTCCAAAATGTTCCGTATCTTCACTGCCTTTTTGAAATGGCTGAATACCATTCTTAATGAGTGCCGCTGGGAAACCGCAGCCATCGTCCGTAACAGATAATTTCAACATCGTTTCAGTTAAGGAACAGGAAACATCAATATTCTGCTCTGCAAAGCGGACAGCGTTGGATATGAGGTTTTCTGTAATCTGAAACAGGATAGATTTATCTATCAAAAAGGATTCAGAAAAGGTGGAGCTGATAAAGTTTATCCGTTTGCTGCTATCTGCGCCAACAAAAGTTATTATTTTTTCAAGTTCAGAAATAAGATTGTCCCACTGTACCTGTTCTTGTTTGATAGGGATTTCTTCTAATTTCTGAATACTGCTCATCGTTTCCACATAACGCTCAATTCTGCTTATATAGCTTTCCATGCGGGATAAATTATCGGCAATTTGTTCTGCGCTTCCGTCTGCAACACATTTTTTCGCCAGCTTCGCAGAGCCTTTCAAAACAGTAATAGGGTTTCGCAAATCATGAGAAAAAGCGGCGTTTAATCTTTTGCGTTCTTCTGTCTGCCGCCATAATTCACGGTTATTATCCATCAAGGTTTTACGCATGGTTTCAAAAGCGATACAAAGCTGTCCCAATTCGTCCTGTGATTTTGCTTCAATCGTGAAATCAAGGTCGTTTTCTATAATGCGAGAAGCTCCTTTTATAAGCAACGCCAACGGTTCTTTTAACTTCAAACGATAAAACATGGAAGCAGTGACAAACAATGCACCTATATATATCAGTATCGGCAATATCATCTGAATAACAGAAATAATTTCATAGATTGCCGCAGCCTGTGTAGTTCCTTCCTGCAGTTGCTTCATTACCGCTGAATCAGACTGAATTTCAACAACAACACCGCTTGGA
>JAIECJ010000233.1 GCA_029068555.1 Lachnospiraceae bacterium | reverse complement strand
GCCCTTCATTTGGCACAAATCTCCCACAAATTGTGACGCACATCTGGCAGAAAGCATTTTTCAAACACGCTCTAGTACAGTGAAAATTAAGTTTTGGATAGTTTGGCGCAGAATATTTTTCTGAGCGTGCTGCTTCACAAACGCAGGCGTAGCGGTGGCTAAAATTAATCTTTGGACTGAATCGCATAGCGGCATAATTTCGTATGCAATCGTGTGCATCGATTATAGTAAACGGCAAATACTTTTGTCGTTTACTATAGAATTCCATATGCGCTTTTTTAGGCGATTTACATATTGACGGGTATATCCCAACGCTATAGCAATTTCTTGGTCACTATATCCTTGCATAAGTAAATGAAATATTTTACGTTCTATTGGTGGTCTTTTTTTCAAAGTATTTTCTAAATCAATTCGCGTGATACAAGTATCAGCTTCATTATAGTGCTGCTGATTTCGATTATCTGTATTTTCTAGGCTGACTGAATTTGCCAGGATATTCTGATTTATTACGCTTTCGTGGTAAAGCTTAGTAAATTTATTTACAACCGATTTTTTTATATAGGAAATACAAGCAAATTCGTCATCGGCTGTTGTAATTTTTCTAATAGCTTCGTATATGGCAATACGCAATTCCTGTACACTATCCTCGTATTCCAGATAATATAATTTTTTCGCATATGCTGTTATTAATGGCGAAAATTGTTCCAGCAATTGTTCAAAGTAATCTTCATTTCCAGTATCTAAGTATTTCCGAATTAAGGATGATATTGTATGCATCTCTGTATTTACCCCTTTTTTGAGTTAAAAAGGAGTAATTGCGGAAATTAGAAACTGAATATAAAAAATTTTTGCTATAGCGTTCTTTTGATATTTTTAAAATGACAATATAATGCCAAATTTGTGCCAGACTGTAGAAAATCTGCAAAATATGGTGTTTATTACTATAAAGAAGAAAGGGATAAATTGAGGATAAGGATAATGACTGAGGAACAACTGAAAAATTTATTGAAACATCTACATATGATGCAGGCACAATGTCTTCTTTTGGAAGAGTATTCTACTATCTGCAAAGAATTGAAAACCATATCACAAAACAATAAGGGGATACAGACTAAAATAATTAAGGATACAATAAATATATTAAATCCTTATGAAAAATTTGTCATAGAAATGCATTTAATTTATCATCATACATGGATGGAAACTACAAAAATGTTTTCTGAGCAATACGGAAAAAATTGTGAACGGTCTGAGCGAACCTTAAAACGTATCCAGAGCAGGGGATTAAAAAAAATGCTTAATTTTATTAATAATTCTTCATTGAAAGATTGTTTTGATGAAATGTAATGTTTCATCACTCCGCCTTGTACTGATACAAGTATCAGGCACTGCTTTTTATCGCTATGCGCGCAACGGTCTGGAGCGCTTTTGAAAAATGCTTTTCGCCCGGTCAGAAAGTAAAGTCTGTGATTGCCTGTTCCGCATTGGCGCGGAACAGGCAATCACGGGGCTGATTTCTAACTGGATGGAGTACTAGAGCGTGTTTGAAAAATCATTCCTGCCACCTGCATAACGACGCGTACGCGTCGTATTCACCACTTTGCGTGATATTTGCGCCAAATTCAGTTACCGTAAGGCATTGCCCTTTATGCCTTTGACCCCTACGCCTCCTTCATTTGGCACAAATCTCCCACAAACTGTGACGCACATCTGACAGAAAGCATTTTTCGAACACGCTCTAGCTAAGCTTTTTCAATTATTCCTGCCAATGTCAGTTCATAAACCTTTTCGCAGACTTCGGCAATATATTTACGGTCATGCGACACACTGATGATAGTACCATGGAAATCTGCAAGTATTTTCCGGATTACAGGAGTAGACAACGGCGAAAAATTCCGCGTTGGCTCATCTAACAGGAGAACATCGCAGCCGGAGGTGTCGAGGTACAGCAGCATGATTTTCGCTTTCTGTCCGCCTGATAATTCGCGCATTGGGTGCATCATTTCGTCCGCTGTGAACTTCATGCTGCCGAGGTAGGTGCGTATCATTGAAATGCTTTCTTTGCTGCCATCCGATAAAAACTCAACAGGTGACTGTTCAAGGTTTAAAAGTTCTTCATAATTCTGTGGCATATAGGCAGCGCTGATATCTGTCCGCTGCAGCAGATTTTCTGCGAGAAGCCGCATGAGTGTTGTCTTTCCGCATCCGTTTTTTCCGGTGATGCAGATATGCTCTGGACCCTGCACAAAAAGGTGGATGTTGTGTGCAAGAATGCAGGAGTCCTGTGCGCTTTCGCGTTCAGGGGTACGGAGTGCATCCAGTGTGAAATCCAGCACGATTTTTCCGTTTGGAATAGCTGCACTGTTTCCAAATTTAGTAAACATGGCTTCTTCATACTCTGGATGCTCTGTCATGTTTTCATATACTTTTTCAAAACGGGCTTCATAAGCCTTTACTCGGTGCATGGTTTTCTTCAGAAGTGCTGCACCGTGTGGATTCTGCCTGCTGATGGCATTTTGCTGATGCTCCACTTTCTGTTGCATTCGGCGGAATTTTTCCATCTGTTTGTCATATTCCCGGCGTTCATTTTTGGCTTCCTGCTCCTGCTTTTCAAACATCAGATTTCTATTTGTGATATAGCTCTGGTAAGTGGTGTGAGCCACTGTACAGCGCGGCAGGGTTTTTCTTTTCAGCTGCTCGATGTGTACGATCATATTTGCGGTGCGTTCCAGCAGCGTCTCATCATGCGAGATGTAAAGTACCGGAATATCGCTGCCGCATATAAAATTTTCCAGCCAGACAAGTGTTTCAATGTCCAGATCGTTTGATGGTTCATCGAGAAGCAGCATTGTTGGTGACTCGAGAAGCATGCAGATGAGCTGTACTTTTATTTTTTCGCCGCCAGAGAGTACCCCTAAACACTCGTCGGAATACAGGCGTTCCACGGGGAAACCGATTTTGGCACAAAGTTGTGCAAGCTCATTGGGGCTTTTGTCGTAAATGCTTCCGGTTTCGGTGAGGTATTCGTAGATAGTACTATTTTGCAGTTTTCGGGGCAGTTCCTGCGGCAGGTAGCCAAATCGCTCGCCTGTCCTAAGAATTTCTCCGTCATATTCTACGTATTCCTCCGTTGACTGGGGTGCACAGATAAGTTTTAACAGTGTACTTTTTCCGTTTCCTTCTTCGCCAATCAGGGCACACTTGTCTCCTGGATTGATGTTCAGGTTGAAATCCTCCAATAAAATACGGTAATCTTTTTTATGACGTATGGTTAAATGCTTGATTTGCAACATATGATTCCCTCCTTTTGTTTTCTGGTAAAGTTCTTTATGCCTGTGAAAACACGGGGGATATTAGAATAAGTGCGCAGTGCTGAATAAACACCCTCCTCCAGACAGTGTGGAGATCTGTTTATGATAAATCAGACCTGCGGCGGGAAGCCGAAGGCTGAATTATTACAAGGAAGATGATGACGTTGCAGGGTATAAACCAACAGCGTATAACAAAACAAAAGCACACAAAATAAACATTGCACGACGTCGTGCAATAGTCCTATTCTAAAATCTCATCTTGTGTCTTCTATTTTGTTACATCATCATCTTCCCACCGCCTTTCTGCTTGAATATACGTGTATTTAGGAGAGCCCTAAATTTTTTTCATTATAGTAAAAATGTATCTTTTTGTCAAGATAATATATTATGACTTTCCCTGAAAAAGAGAGTATGCTATAATATTGTCGGTTTAAGAAACGTTTTCGGTTGGAAAGCTGCTGCAATGTGACTGGAAACAACTGAGAAGGAGTTATGGCGTCAGCCATGGACATAAGATGAATAAAAGGACACACAGGATAATCGGTTTATTTTTTGCAATACTGTTGTTTCTGTCGGGAATGTATATGGATACAATCACGGCAGAATCTTTATTTGTGTACGATTTTACAGGCGAAGTGGCAGCAAGCCTTATTTCATGCCATTCAGATATGAATAGTGCTGCAATATGTACAACAGGATTACTAAACGCGCATAGTATAGAATTGCAATCGCTTGAAAGATATCCGGAAAGGTACCAGAAATCTAATGCGTTTCTTTCTTTACAGCGCCCTGGTTTTGGTGCCTTGTCCCAGGGAAAATCCTATATACACCATGCGGTGTCACACTTATTCTGCCGGACGCAAAATGAACTTGTCACGGATTATATGCATCAGTCAGACGGGAAAAAAAGAATCTAAAACTATTTGAATGAAAATGAGATGAATATAACAAAATCAGGCGCCTTGAAACGAAACTTTTTTAGCGGAATATATTATAACATAAGGCGTTTTGGAAACATAATACTAACAGTTTTAGAAAGAAGGGAAGCAAATTTGTGCCAATAACAAATTTGCTTCCCTTGGCAGGAATGGGGGATTTATATGTTGGCACAAGTATTTGCTGTAATTATTTTTATTGCAATGTTTGTTTTTATTGTGACCGAAATTGTGGAAAGACATGTCGTTTCGCTGATATGTGCATTGCTGACAATAGTACTTGTTTTTGGCGTGGGTATGCATAGTATGGCAGCAGTAATTGAGACAATCAACTTAAAGAGCATCTTTGTAAGGGAGTTCTGGTATCTGTCAGGTGAGACATCAGGAAGCAGCGCGGGCATCAACTGGGAGACGATTCTGTTTATCTTTGGCATGATGGTTATGGTGGAAGGGATGGCACGCGCAGGTTTTTTCAGATGGCTTTGTATGCGTATTGCCAAACTGGTAAACTATCAGGTGATACCACTGTTTATTACCTTTATGGTTTTGGCAACAGTGCTGGCGATGTTTATTGACAGCATCACCGTTATTTTATTCCTGGCAGCTGTAACGATTGAACTGTCACAGCTTTTGAAATTCAATCCGGTTCCGATGATTTTATCTGAGATTTTCTGTGCAAATCTTGGCGGGGCGGCCACGATGTGCGGAGATCCGCCTAATATTATTATCGGCACATCGCTTGGGTATTCATTTATGGATTTTGTGACAAATACGGGTGTGATTGCCGGTGTCTGTCTGGCTGCCGTATTAGTCTATTTTTATCTGATATTTCGGAAAGAACTCAGGGCGGGGGCGTCAAAATCAGTGGATTACAGCAGTCTGCCAAGTCCGGAGTCGACAATTACCGATAAGAAGGGTTTTTCGGTGAGTTGTGCTATCTTTGCTGTTGCGATTGTTCTGTTGGTGACACATGCACAGACAGGGCTTACCGTTTCTACTATCGGATGTATTGTCGCAATTGCCACCTTGGTAACTTCGTGGAAATATGCTATACTGTTGTTAAAGAAAGTTGATTATAAGACCTTATTGTTTTTTATTGGATTATTCGTTGTAATCGGAGGATTGGAGCAGACAGGAATATTGGAAGTTATGGCTGCATTTATCGGCAAAATCAGCGGCGGCAATGTCATGGTTATGATTGCAATTATTATATGGCTGTCAGCGATTGCCAGTGCATTTGTTGACAACATCCCGTTTGCGACGACAATGATACCGATTATCAAGAGTCTGTCGGCTGCATATGGCGTAGATCTGACCATACTTGCCTGGACATTGGCGATGGGAACAGACATCGGCGGGAGTTCCACTCCCATAGGTGCATCTGCAAATGTCGTTGGAATTGCGACAGCATCAAGGGAGGGCTATGTGATAAAATGGGGACTTTACTGTAGGAAAATGATGCCGGCAACTGTGATGGTTGTCCTGATATCTATGCTTATGATTTATTTCCGGTATTTGTAAGGGGAGGTGGAACGAATGGAAAAGCAATTGATTGTTTCTGTGGGGAGAGAGTATGGCAGCGGCGGTCATGAAATTGCAGAGAAGCTGTCAAAGTATTATAAAATCCAGTTATTTGACCATAATCTTCTGGATGCGATTGCGGCGAAAAAGAATTTGAATATGGATCATTTAAAAGGACTGGATGAGAAACATAAAAATCCGTTGTCTTCGAGAACGGTAAGAGGTTTTAGCAGTTCACCAGAGGAAAACCTGCTGTATCTTCAGTTCGATTATCTCCGGGATAAGGCGGATTCCGGAGAGTCCTTTGTGATAGTGGGACGATGCAGTGAAACGATATTGAAACAGTATAACAGTCTGGTGTCGATATTTGTGCTTGGCGACCGCGATAAAAAAGTTGAGCGGATTATGCGGCTGTATCAGATGACGGAAAGCCAGGCGGTCAGGAAGATTCGCGAAAAAGATATGAAGCGCAGACGTTACCATAACAGTTTCTGTGACAGAAAATGGGGGGATTCCAGAAATTACGATATTTCCATAAACAGCAGTAAGCTGGGGATCGACACAACAGTTGAACTGTTGACGGATTATATTGACAGAAGGCGGAACCGGCAAGAGGACTGATGTATAAAGTAATAACTATGTGATTGGGATATAATGTTATATGTTTAAGAAACTAATCCGCAGGTAAATATATTTTGATAGGAGAAATGTATGAGATTAAAAGGAAAAATCAAAGTATCATTTAATTCGCCGGTAGTCATCTGCTTTACAGCAGTCTGTTTTGCCGCACTTGTGCTGGGCTGGATTACGAAAGGATGGTCAACAAACACATTTTTCAGTGTCTACCACTCCTCACTGTTGTCGCCGCTGACGTATGTACGGATGATTGGGCATGTGTTTGGCCACGCGGGCTGGGAGCATTTTATCGGAAACATCATGCTGCTGCTGATTGTAGGGCCATTGCTGGAAGAAAAGTATGGTTCATCAAATATTTTGTTTGTTATCCTTGCAACAGCGTTGGTAACGGGGATTGCGAACTATGTATTCTTCCCGCGTGTGCAGTTGCTCGGCGCAAGCGGTGTCGTGTTTGCGTTTATATTGCTGTCGCCCTTTACCAGCGTGAAGGAGGGGAGCATACCGATAACACTGGTGCTTGTGGCGGCGCTCTATATCGGAGGGCAGGTTTACAATGGTATTGTCACCAATGATAATGTGTCACACCTGACCCATATCATTGGCGGCTGTGTTGGAGCAGGGCTTGGATATGTGATGCACAAAAATAAGATGAACCGGTATTGATATTGTTTTGTTTAAGCCAGTAGTTTAACCGCGTAGAATGCGGAGGCATTGCTTATTCTTTATCAGTGTCTGCGCTCTAAAATATTGATACAAAAACCAATGTCATACATCAGGGATGATGTAGATATGAATATTTGCTTCTGCATTTATGCAGGGTGGTATGGAAAGGGGAATGATAGACGTATGAACAATAGGATATATAGAAACCGTGTATTAGCCGCTGCAGCTGCCGCTGCACTTCTGATAACAGGATGCCAGTCCAATGCACAGAACAGTGCAGAGACAGAGGCATTGAAGGAGCAGATAGCGCGTCTCGAACAGCAGATAGCGGATTTGGAGCAGAAGCAGTCGGTGGCAAATGGCGCGTCGTCAGATACAACGGTGCCAGCTGGAGACAACACACAGCAACAGCCTGACCCGTCCCCGCCCCATTCCGCTGTCAATGGCGACGCGTCAAACCAGCAGGACATTTCTGCAGACGGAATGACCACATATACAATGGAGGAGTTAGGCAGTATGGTCGAGGCGTTTGTGACAAAGGCAAACGCCGCGGCGCCAGGCGGCACAGTCTCTGAGGATATGGAGCAATTTTTCGCCTTGAAGCAGGAGGAGAAGCAGATTGATGACCTGCTCGACCGACACGAGGATGAACTGGAATATCTTTATAAAAGCCAATCCCTGGCAAGGGATGATTATAAAAGGCTGGAGCGCGAACTCGAACTTCTGGAAGATAAGCTCGATAGCGCGGAGAACCAGTTAGCGTATGTGTTCGGTATTGATGATTAAGTTATTTCATATAGCTATAGAAGGATAAAAACGAGGAGGAGAGAACGATGAAACCAGTAATTTTGTGTTATGAAAAGTGCACTACCTGCAAAAAAGCCCTAAAGTGGGTTGAGGAATCCGGCTATGAGGTGCAGATACGCCCCATCAAGGAAGAAAATCCGACAGTGGAGGAGCTGCGGCAATGGCACAAAAAGAGCGGACTGCCCTTAAAACGTTTTTTCAATACAAGCGGAAATCTGTACAAGGAAATGAAGCTCAAAGACAGGCTTCCCGGACTGAGTGAGGAGGAACAGTATCAGCTGTTAGCCATGGATGGAATGCTGGTGAAACGCCCCCTGTTGATTACAGATCAGGGCATTTGTCCGGGCTTTTCCCAGGAGGAGTGGGAAAAATTATTTGGATAAAACCAGCCCTTCCGCTGCCGCACAGCAGTAAATCACCATTTCCCCAACAACGAAACGCTCTAATGTTCAGATAAATAGGCTTCTGCAAATTCTTTACACCTTTCTACATTTGCGCCGACAATCGGATCGCCGACAATGGCGCCTGTCTGGTCTACAAAGAAAGTAGTGGGGAATCCGACAATATTCGACATAAATCCGCTGAGATCGTCATTGGGAATCAGGTTGGTAAATTCGACATTGGCTTTCTGTGCAATCGTCTGTGCAAGCGCAATGTGCTGTGTGTCAGTCTCTCCGCTGATGTCGCCGACAATGCCGATAAGCTGCATGTCGTCTCCCATTTCCCTTGCCCAGTCGGCAAGCTCCGGCATTTCCGCAATACATGGTCCACAGAAAGTTCCCCAGACATTGACGACTGTGAGTTTCTTTTCTGAAAAGATGGAGGAACTCACTTCGACGCCGTTGATGTCCTTTGTTGTGAAATCCGGCATTATGTTTCCAGACTCTATAGGGATAAACGCAAGATTGTCCCGGACGGTCTGCATATACGCCTTGCAGTCATGGTAGTCTGCGGCTTCCGTTTCGTTCAGAGTGCCGTCGTCAAGATCTGGTATTGAGAGGACATAGGTGTAACCGTCATTGGTTCCCATCACTTCGGCAGGCGTGAAATACGTGAAGTCCTCTGGTTTGGCGCCGCTTGCGGTGAGGCTGTCGTACTGCGCGGTTTCGATCATGACCACTTCCATCAGGCAGCGGCTGGTCGATAATATTTTATCGAGATATTCCATCACAAGCTCCTGCGTCAGCGCTGCGGAATCCATGGAATTGATTTCTTCTAAGAGTGCAATGGATGTCGGGCTGTAGTAGAAGATGCCGATGTTCTTGTATCCCTTTGCATTTTCACTTGCAGGTTCCAATGTGACACCTTTGTCAATATATTCCTGCGCGATGGAGAAGGTAAGTCCGCGCTCCCTGACAGGGGTTACGACCGTCTCTGTTTCGGGAACCGCGGAGGGGGCAGGTGTATCAGAACCGGAATTTTGCCCCTGCGTCCCGGCATTGCAGCCGATCAGGGTGAGGACGATTAAGAGGGAGAGTAAGATTGTGCAGTGTTTTTGGTTTTTCATAATAATGCTCCTTGATAATGATAAATCGCGTTAATTTTGTAATTATGTTTTCTCAAGCGTGTTGCCGCGCTGTATGCTATCTGATTTGGCTGAAGTAAAACCGAGTCGGATTGCCTGTTTCGGGCAGGCGGCTGCGCAGGCGCCGCAGCGGATACACTCGGCGGAATTTGGGGCTGTGACGGGGTCAACATCCATTTTGCAGGTGCGGGCGCACTTACCGCATTTGATGCAGGATTGTCTGTCAACTTCCAGATGATAGATGCTGATCCTGTTGAGGAGTCCATAGATGGCACCTAGCGGGCAAAGTGTTTTGCAGAAAAATCGAAAGATGAAAACGCATGCAAGGATGGTGAGAATTAAAATGCTTATTTTCAGACCGAACAGGAAACCGGTTGTCGTCCGAAGCTCCGAGTGTGCGGCAGTCATTGGAATGCCGCCAAACAGTGTGCCGGACGGACAGATGTATTGGCAGAATGCCGGTTTTCCCATACCCATATAGTTTGTGACAGCTATTGGCAGCAATAGCACAAATATTGCCAGAATGCCATACTTGATATAGGGAAACAGTTTGGGCAGCCTGCATTTGCGCGACGGAATTTGATAAAATAGTTCCTGAACCAGACCAAACGGACAAATCCAGCCGCAGATAAATCTGCCGAGTAAAACACCGGCTGCAAGCAGAAATCCGACGGCATAAAAGCTGAAATTATACTGCATGGATCCGGCGACCGCCTGCATGGCGCCAATGGGACAGGCGAGCGTGGCGGCGGGGCAGGAGTAACAGTTCAGACCAGGATTGCAGAACTGCTTCCACTTCCCGGTATAAAGTTTTCCGCTGGCAAAATTTCCAATATGGGAATTGGTAAAGCCAAAGGCGGCTGTTTGTATGAGTTTTCGTTTTACTGCGTTGTTCATTTTTATCACCCCAATCCTATACATTCCAGACAGATGTTGACAGCCTTGTTCCAGACAGTCTCCACTTCACCGCGGCTTGCGCCGTATGCAATCATCAGTGCGGACGCCAGTAGAAATGCGGCTTGTAGGATTGCTCTTTTTTTATTTGACAGATGCATTGTTGTAGTGTGCTCCTTTCAGGTTGCCGCTGATTCAAAACCATTTTAAGCAGGTAAAATGATTATGAAATTATCGTTGTTCTCAGAATCATTTTAACATGTAAAAATGATTTTGTGTAGGTGTTGTTACGATTCAGCTAAGAGCTGCGGAAAATAATTTGCGGCAGGAATGGCGAATAAGCATTCGCATTCAATGAATTTAATAATTTCATGCAATTATATGTAATTTAAGGTAGAAATGGACAATAAAACTGTGTTATATTTTTAGAAAGCATATCATTGAAATTTCGCAAAGAAAGGGAATTTTTATGTGCATAACAAAGAAACAATTTACATGTGACAGGGACGGTCTGACAATTCGGGGAATGCAGTATTTTCCGGATCACTTTGACGAAAACCGGAAATATCCGACTATCATTGCCAGTCATGGCTTTCTGTGCAACTATACATGCATGGAAAACTGGTGCAGGGGTTTTGCAGAAATCGGCTATGCGGCATTTTGCTTTAGCTTCTGCGGCGGCGGAAATATGTCCGAGGACAAAACCTTAAAAAGTGATGGAGAGAGCATAAAAATGTCTGTTTTGACAGAGGTGGAGGACCTGCTTGCCGTGAAAAATTTTGCGAGTCAGCATCCGTATGTGGACACGGGGAATCTGATTTTGCTGGGGGAAAGTCAGGGCGGCTTTGTGTCGGGGCTTGCAGCGGCAAAGTGCGGTGCGGAAATCAAGAAGCTGGTGATGATCTTCCCGGCGCTCTGTATTCCTGACCATGCAAGGCGAGGCGGTCTGGGCGGCGCCAGCTATCACCCGGACAATGTGCCAGAGACGTTGGACTGTGGGCAGACTCGGCTGGGCAGGGCATTTCACGAGGAGGCAGCACAGATGGACGCCTATCTGGAACTGTCGCCCTACGAGGGTCCCGTTTTTATTTTGCAGGGACTTGCCGATGATATTGTCAATTATTCCTACGCGATTCGGGCAAAGGAGAATTATAAGAAGGGACAGTGCCGCTTACAGCTTGTGCGGAATATGGGACATGGTTTTTCAGAAAGTCAGTACAACAGCGCGTTTGCGTCTGTGCGCCAGTTTCTGGCAGACAGGGAAGAAGTGCTGACCATCCGCATTATTCTGACACGCCATGAAACAGTTATGGAGGATGGGGCGCCCGTGGACAAGCTTTTTTTCACAGGCTGGTGTGAGACAGAATATTTTCAGGGGACGGTACTGCCGGGTGGGTGTGACGTGCAGCGGCATTGTGCTGACGGTAAAGTGAAAATAAGAGCGGAGTATACGCTTGAGGGACTGGATAAAAGCAAAAAGAAGTGCACGATTCACATCGTCAACCAGAGAGGTGAAATGGATTGGAAACCGGTTGTCACAACGGACAGCGCGGAACTGGCATGGATGAACGGCGCGGATTTGACAGCGGTTGTGGAAGACGGAGATGGGGGACCTACGATTCGCGTGTATCGTTCCGGTGTGCCATGTGTGCAGGATTTTTCTAACAGCTATTTTTGAACAGTTTCTTAACAGTTTTTAATAAGGGAGTGGACAGAGGGAAAATGAACAAAATAAACTATTTCATCGAAGGTCTGCAAGGCGCAGGCAAATCGACGCTTGTTCAGAAGCTGTCAGACAAATTAAAAAACTATCAGGTCTTCCGTGAGGGAGACTATTCACCGGTGGAGCTGGCGTGGTGCGCCTATGTCACGGAGGAGCAGTACGAAAAAGTACTGACGCGCTATCCCATGATTGACGCACAAATCAGAGAAAAGACCGTCACGGAGGGCAGCCACAAAATCATCTGTTACACGCAGATTTTGACAGATATCCCCAATTTTCACAAAGACCTGGAAAGCTTTGAAGTCTACAACGGAAATCTGGACAAGGCGTCTTTTGAAAGCGTTATTTTTGAGCGCTTCGGAAAATGGAATGGAGAAGGACAGATTTTTGAGTGCTCTATTTTTCAGAATATCATTGAAAATCAAATATTATATCTAATGATGACAGATGAGGAAATTCTTGATTTTTACAAAAGACTAAAGGGTATTCTTGTGGGCAAGTCATACAGAATCATTTATTTGGATGTGGAGGACATCGCAGGTACGATTGACATTATTAGAGAAGAACGGTCAGATGAAAACGGAAACGAAATGTGGTTTCCGTTAATGATGCAGTACCTCCAGACATCTCCCTATGGAAAAGAACACCAGCTGACTGGTTTGAAGGGACTGACTGCACACCTTGGGCGGCGAAGAACGTTGGAGCACCGGATTCTCAATGAAATCTTCGAGGAGGAGAGCACTGTATTGAAGTCAAAAAGTTTTTAGCGCACTTTTTCTTCAAAGAATAATCCCCCTCTAGTCAAACAGGCTGTGTACGTCCAGCGGAATGACCGTTAACCGATTCGCATTGCGTATGTCATCCTTGTTTATAACCGGCTGTTCGGCGGTATAGTCGAAAATCTCTGCAATATAAAACATCACCGTTGCCATGATTCCTCCAAACCAGATTTTTCCTCCCTTTTTGGAAAAGTGTTTTTGCCATTTTGGTAATTCCATTTCATATGCTTTCATTCCGCTTGGATTAGGGTAAGTTGGCATTACTTGAAAAAACTGACGCCGCCGGCATCATCTGACAGTTTATTTATCGGTTAGTATGTATACTAAAAATAGTTAATAAAGGTAAGAATTCAACGGAAGGGGAACAAAGATATGGAGGTATTGGAAATAACAGAAATCAATGAAAGAGAAAGAGAGCTGATTTACCAGTTGAAAATTACGAAAGCGAAGCTTGAAGCGCTTGGAATTGTCGCAGAAAATTGAACGATCGAATAAAAGAGAAAGGCAGTGAAAAAATGGATAAAGAAAGAACAAACAATGAAAAATGGTGGAAACGTGCTGTGATCTACCAGATTTATCCCCGCAGCTTTGCGGACAGCAATGGAGACGGCATAGGTGATTTACAGGGTATCATCTCAAAACTGGATTATTTGGAGAATTTGGGAATTGACGCCGTCTGGCTCTCTCCGGTGTGCAAATCCCCGCAGGATGACAACGGGTATGACATTTCTGATTATCAGGATGTCGACCCGATGTTTGGCACGCTGACGGACATGGAGGAGCTGATTCGGGAGGCGGGAAAGCATCATATCCGCATTATTCTGGACTTGGTACTGAATCATTCCTCGGACGAGCATTTCTGGTTTCAGGAGGCGAAGAAGAGCAGGAACAACCCTTATCACGACTATTATGTATGGCGCGACGGCCGGGATGGAGAACTGCCAAACGGTATGCGGGCAGCGTTCGGCGGGCCGGCGTGGGAGTGGGTTCCCGAAGTGCAGCAGTACTATTTTCACCAGTTTTCTGTAAAACAGCCGGATTTGAACTGGGAGAATCCGGAGCTGCGAAAGGAAATTTATGACATGATCAACTGGTGGATCCAAAAGGGCGTGGGTGGTTTCCGACTGGATGTGATTGACCAGATTGCGAAGGAGCCGGACAAGGAGATTACGAATAACGGCCCACGGCTTCACGAGTATCTGCGTGAGCTGAGCATGGAAACATTCCAGAAAGCTGATTTGGTGACGGTCGGCGAGGCGTGGGGCGCGACGACGGAGCTTGCGAAGTTATACAGCAATCCCGACAACAGTGAGCTGTCCATGGTGTTCCAGTTTGAGCATATTTGTTTAGACCAGATAGCGGGGAGAGAAAAGTGGGATTTGGCGCCGCTGCCGTTTATGAAGCTCAAAGAGGTGTTTGCGCGCTGGCAGACGCAGCTCTATGAAAAAGGCTGGAACAGTCTGTTCTGGAACAATCATGACCTGCCGCGTATCGTATCGCGCTGGGGAAATGACGCTGAGTATCGTGTCGAATCGGCAAAGATGCTGGCAATCCTGCTTCATGGGCTGCAGGGAACGCCTTACGTATATCAGGGCGAAGAGCTTGGTATGACTAATGTAAAGTATGAGATGGAGGATTACAGGGATATCGAGACGCTGAATTTGTATCAGGAGCGTCTGGAAAAAGGATATGAAAAGGGCGATATCATGCGTTCCATATATGCAAAGAGCCGCGACAATGCGCGGACGCCGATGCAGTGGAATGACAGTAAAAATGCGGGATTTTCAGACGGTGAGCCGTGGCTTAAAGTTAATCCGAACTACACCAGAATCAATGCGGCGGATCAGACAGCGGATGCGGATTCAATTTTTAACTGTTATAAAAGGCTGATTCACCTGCGCAAAGAATACGATGTGTTTACGGACGGCGTATTCAACATGCTGTTGGAGAAGGATGAGAACCTGTTTGCCTATACCAGAACGAACGCGTCCCAGCAGCTTCTGGTGGTCTGCAATTTCTACGGTGAGACGGTGCCGTGCGCGCTGGAACAGCCTGACGCGTCCATGCGGCTGCTGATAAGTAATTATAAGGACGCAGACCAAATGACGAATCTGCGCCCTTATGAGGCAAGAATGTATCTAAAAGAATAATGTTTTTTGATACTGTTATCTTTTTCGAAGATGGAATCTATGTACAGAATCCTTCAAATTTTCGGCACTGATGCGCAGTCCCTGTGCCGAGGATGCGGTATCTTCCGCAGTTGAGGCATTGTTCTGAACAACGTCTGAAATCTGGTTCATGCCGACGGTCACTTGTTCTAAGGACTCTGCCTGCTGCATTGCGGAGGATGCAATCCGTTCAATCATCGCCGCCGACTGCTCGCCGCTGGCAATCACCTTCATCAGTGCATTCATGGTTTCGACGGACAGAGAAGCACCGCTCTGTACCTGCCTAATAGATTTTTCTATAAGCAGGGAGATATCCTTTGCAGATTCTGTGCTCTTGTTTGCAAGGCTTTGCACTTCTCCTGCCACAACTGCAAAACCTTTTCCAGCCTCGCCTGCGCGTGCCGCTTCCACGGATGCGTTCAGTGCGAGGATATTTGTCTGCAGGGAGATGTCCTCGATTGCTTTGGTAATGCCGCCAATCTGTCGGGATGAATCAGAAATTTCCTCAATTGCCGCGCGCAGCTCCTCCATTTTTTCATTGCAGAGAGACAGGTGCTTCATGGCTTCCTCAGATGCCTTGTTAGCATTGTCTGCGTCTGAGGAGGTATTGTTCACCTGTTTTGAAATCTCCAGGATGCTTGCAGATAACTCCTGGACTGCAGCTGCCTGTTCTGTGGCGCCGTCTGACAGGGTTTGTGCGCTGGAAGACATTCTGCCGGATTCCTCAGATACCCGCTCTGAGGTTTTGTTGATCTGGTAAAGTGCACTGTTGAAGGAGTCAAGGATCTGCGTCATCGCACGCTGGATAGGCTGAAATTCACCACGGTAATCATTGCCGATGGATAAGTCCATGTTTCCCTGCGCCATCTGGGTCAGCGTCGTGTTGATGTCGCTGATATATTTTTTCAGCTCACGCTTCGTCTCATGGATGGAGTCCACGAGCATTCCGATTTCCGAGGTATCAGATGTCAGATCAAATCTTGCCGAAAGATTTCCGTGGGAAATTTCCAGCATTTGTTTCTTGACTGCCATGACAGGGCGCAGCACCTTGAAACGGACGAGGAACATATTGCACAGCTGCATGATGCCGACGATTAACAGTGCAGCTATCATCTGCACCCGGATATGATTTGTTTCAGCTATCAGGCCTTCGACCTGCGTGGCGGTCCGGTTATCCAAATCAGATAAAAACTGTTCTTTTAACGCATTGATTTGGGCGATGGATGCACTGTATTCTTTCCCATATACATATTCGAGAGCTACAGTCCTCTTTCCGTCCCGTACATTTAACATCGACTCTTCCTCAAGCGGGACGAGCTGGTTGGAGAGTGCGTACATGTCATCAATCATTTTTTGTTCTGTGGAGGTGATGCCGATTTCCTGCATCGCCGCAACGCCTTTGTCGCGGTTTTTCAGCGTATCAACCTCATTCCAGTAATTGTTAAAATGTTCCTGAAGCCCGGTAGCGGCAAACGCCCGTACTTCGTTTGTCAGGTAAGCAGAACCGTTCATAAAGCGGTTTGCATTGTAGGTCAGGTCAAAACGATCTTCATACGCTATATTAAGCTGTGTGTTGACATTCCTGTACGAAAACAGGGAAAGTACAAGATAAAACAGGGATAAAATGGATATACCGTTTAGGATTGTGGTAAGTAAGGATTGGCTGATTGCTTTTTTCATATTATAATCTCCCTTCAAATATCCTCCACAGTCGAAAAGAGGATACACTTTTGTGCCGTCTACTATAGTGTACAAAAAATACAGGAAAATTTCAATATTACTTAAGAAAAGAGTAAAAGATTCCAACAGTGGAAACAGATAGGCAGTTATATGCAGAAACAACAAAACAGGTATTCGGCGAAATGTAAAAACTCGCACTTGTCTTCTACTTTTGCTAATGATACACTATTTTTGGTTAATGCACATCTTATCGTTCTGATAGTGTTTGCCAGTCGTGGCAAACTGGTTATGACAGTTCAATTCTGTCAAAGCAGATATGTATTTTTGCTAACTGCTGTGATGTAGTGTTTGGAACCGTAAAGAATAGGACAGGTTGTTCAATGATTTCTTTATGGTTCTTTATTTCATTTTGCGATTGGCTAGAGCGTGTTTGAATGGAGGAGCGGTGAGCACTGTTTTTGCATTAGGTGTGTCTGAAGTCCAAAACACGAACCGTTGACATCTTATCAGCCAGATTTTATAATAATAGTGCAGGCGTATCCTGTGAGCATGAAAGGTGGAGGGGGAAACGAAATGCCTTTGGGGTTTCGGATGACAATGGTTGCAGTACTGGTTGCGGTGGAAGCGTATGCCATGTTTCGGATTACGGTGGCACTGCTGGGGGAGCGGCCGCGCTGGCGGTGTTACTTGTTGTTTTATATAGTGTACAGCGTCCTGGAATGGGGACTGGCGCTGTTATCCGACATGGTTATGACTGCCGACATGATTGATCCGCCATCATGGATGCTGTGGTCGGAGTACATTCTCACGGTTTTGCTGCTATGCGTGACGTTGAGACGGATGTATCGCATTTCGATCGACAAAGTGTTTGGGGCAGTGGCGCTGGGTTATTTTATTAAGGATATCATTTACGATTTCCTGACGGATGCAGCGATGTTCTACTCACCCGTTTTTGACGGAAAGTATCTCTATGTGGCGACAACACTTGTATTGCCATATTGTCTGGTTGTAGTGTTTGCAATGGCAGCCGCTTTTGTGTTGAACAAAACGGATTTTTCAAACTATTTTCTGTGTCTGTTTCGGGGGCGTGTACGGACTGGGGTTACGCTGCTGGCCAGTCTTGCGCTGCTCACTGTGAATGCGCTGCGGAGCATCCTTTTTCCAGATGTGGCGGTTAGTTTCGCGTATGGTCTGGTTTGCTTTAGTGTGGTGGTCATTGCCTTGTTCTGCATTCAGTTTGGCGCAATGTATGTGGCGAGCCGGGATAAGGTCAAGGCACAGGAGGAGACGATTGCCCAGCAGCAGGCGCACATGGAACTTTTGGAGGAACTGCAGGGGGAAATCCGCGCGTTTCGGCATGACTTCACAAATCTTTTATCGGGGATGGCATTGTCCGCGCAGGAAGGGGACGTGGAAGCCATTCAGGAGTTTATGCGGCGTACCAGCGGGTATTTTGATGAGAAGCTGGGCAGTGAGATCCGGCAGATGGAAGGGCTGTCCAACATCAAGCTCTATCCGGTGCGCAGCCTGATTTCCACGAAGCTCAACCGGATGCGGCAGCGCCATATTCAGGTTACGCTGGAAATTATGAAGCCGGTCACAGGCACCCGGATGCCGCTGGAGGACTTGCTGCGCTGTCAGGGAATTTTGCTGGACAACGCGATTGAGGCAGCGTCCGGCAAAGAGGGGAAGATACGGGTGATTCTCTTACAGGATGCAGGTGAGCTGTATATTGCAATCGCAAACAACTATGACGTACAGCCGAATCTCGGTGCACTTGCCAAAAGTGGGTACACCACGAAGGGAAAGGGGCATGGGACGGGGCTGTCCAGCTACAGGAGGATGGTTTCGCGATGTCCGGACTGCATGGCGCGCACATATCTCAAGGATGATTTTTTTGTGCAGGAGCTGCGCATTCCCGTGTAGCGTGCGAAAAACTTCGCACAGGAAGAATACAGAAACAGTGTTTTGGGGAATTGGCTGTAAGGGGGGAACACTATGATTCCGGTGTACATATGTGATGATGAGCCGGCTGTCAGCGTGCAGTTGGAAAAGCTGATCGGCGACCAGATTATGATGATGGAGCGGGATATGGGGCCGCTGCGGGTAGTCAGCAGTCCGCCCGCGCTGATGGAGTTGCAAAGGCAGGCGGCAGTTCCGGCAATCTATTTTCTGGATATTGATTTTCCGGGGTATATGAGCGGACTTGAGCTGGCGGTGAAACTCAGGGCGTACGATCCGCGGGGATTCATTGTGTTCATCACGGCTCATGGTGATATGATGTTTGAGACGTTCCGCTACCGTCTGGAGGCGTTGGACTATATCGTGAAGGGCACGCCTGCGATGATGGCGGAGCGTGTAAGTGCGTGCCTGGAAAGCATCAGCGAGCGGATGATGAACGAGCCTGACGGGAGGGCGGCTTACTGCACATTGAAGGTGTATGACACAGTGCGCCATATTCCCCTGCAGAAAATTCTGTATTTGGAGGCGGTGGGCCGCCGTCATATGCTGGTGCTCCACATGGATGATGAGGTGCTGGAATTTAACAGCAGCCTGAGTCATTTTGAGGAGAAGCTGGGCGGGGATTTCTGGCGGTGCCATCGCAGTTTTCTGGTCAACCGATCCAGAATAAGCAATGTGTGGCTCAAGGAAAATGTTGTCGAGCTGGACAATGGGGAGACGTGCCTGCTGTCGCGCAAGGCGAAATCCGAATACGCCGCCGCTGTACCGTGACCAGACTGCAGATGCCGGTGAGGACAGCTGGAGCGCGTACAGGACACCTTTCAGACCGCAAAGGGGCAGGATTACGACGATAGCAGCGGAATGTAATGGATAGGATGTGTTTTCTATGATTTTTTCGAGAGACATAGAGGGGAATTTGGGAAATTATAAAGGGATAAACAGAAATGCAAAAGATATTAGTAGTGGACGACGCGGAGATAAACCGCGAATTGCTGAGGGAGTTTTTGGAGGTTGATTATATCGTCGAGACGGCGGAGAACGGCGAACAGGCCATGGACAAGATGCGCGCGCAGCACGACGAGATATCAGCGCTTCTGCTGGATTTGCACATGCCGCGGGCGGATGGATTTGCGGTGATTGCACAGATGCGGGAGCAGGGGTGGATGGACAGCATCCCCGTGCTTATCATCAGCAGCGAGCATGCTGTCGAGGTGGAGAATCAATGTTTTGAGCTGGGGGTTTCGGACTTTATCCACAGGCCGTTTGTGGATTCCATCGTCAAGAACAGGGTGAAAAATACAATCGAGCTTTTTAACTGCAAGAACCAGCTTGAACGCAAGATTGAAAGGCAGTCGGAGACATTGCGCAGGCAGGAGCAGATTATTAAGATACAGGCGGAGCAGCTCAGTACGGCGGAGTCTTTCAACAGGCTGATGATGGAGTACCGCTCCGCAATCATGGAGGTGGAGACAAGGCTTAAGGTGCTTAATGCCATGTTCTCCGAGCAGTACAAAAGAAATCCTTTCGAGTCGATCAAGAGCCGGTTGAAAAAGCCGGAGAGCATATACAAAAAGCTGGTGCGCAAGGACTGTCCAGTCACAGTAGAAAACATTGAGGAGCATATTGTGGATGTCGCAGGGCTGCGGGTTATCTGTTCTTTTCCTGATGACATTTATCGTCTGGCGGAGCTGCTGCTCAAGCAGGACGATATTATATTATTGAAGGAAAAGGATTATATCAAGGAGCCGAAAGCCAACGGTTACCGGAGCCTTCATCTGATATTGAGTGTGCCTGTTTTTCTGCCTGACGAGAAGAAGTACATGAAGGCGGAAGTACAGTTCCGCACGATTGCGATGGATTTCTGGGCGAGCCTGGAACACAAACTAAAGTATAAGAAAAATATCAACAATACGGAGGAGATTGAGCAGCGGTTAAAAACGTGCGCGGATTCGATAGAAGAACTTGATTACCAGATGCAGGAAATCCGGGATAAGATAGACAAATCGGAGGCAGTTACGTGAAAGGTGTGGTGAAAATAGTATGAGGGAAATTATTTGCTTCCATAATCCAGAAGAAATGAACGGGTATCTTAGTAACTGGTATCTGTCAGATTTTTCTGTAGACAGCATTCGGTATTCATCTATGGAGCAGTATATGATGTATCAAAAGGCAGTGCTTTTCAACGATATGGAGATTGCGGAACAAATAGCAGATACAGACAATGTGGGAAAAATAAAAGCACTTGGACGCATGGTCAAAAATTACGAGGAGATTCTATGGAATGGTATGCGGCAGATTATCGTGTATCGGGGACTTATTGAGAAATTTCAGCAGAATACAGCGTTAAGAAATGAACTTTTGGCGACACAAGACAGCATCCTGGCAGAGTGTGCAGTTCAGGATAAAATATGGGGAATAGGTCTTTCGATGAAAGATGAACGGCGATTTGATTTAAAGGAATGGCAGGGACAGAATTTACTGGGATTTTCTTTGATGAACGTGCGTTCTGCGTTGAAATAGTTGCTCATAAAATATGTAAGGAGTGAAGAAGCTTATGAAAAGAAATGTTAGAAATGCAGTTCTGGCAATGATGCTGGCAGCAGTGATGTGTCTGACCACATCCTGCTCGGTGATAAAGTCAGCAATGACTGTGATGGATGAGGCTGGGGGGCAGAATGACAGTGCGCAGAGCTTTGCCGAGGCTCATGACGCTTTTCAGACAACGCTTGCGAGGGAGGACAATGACGATGATGAGATTCCTGCGCCGCCTGAGGGGGTTTTTGATTTGGTGAAGTACCCATCCAAGGTGGGCGATTTGGCAGCGTATGTGTCGAGTGACCCCGGTGATGGTCAGAAGCATCCGCTGATTATCTGGGTGGTAGGCGGCTGGGGGAATGGCATTGATGATTTTCCATGGTGCTATCCTGAGTGGGACAATGACCAGACAGGATCTGCCTTTTGGCAGGCGGGCATGCTGATGATGTACCCGTCATTCCGTGGAGGATGCGGGAATCCCGGCAATTATGAGACGCTTTTTGGCGAGGTGGACGATATTGTATCGGCGTATGAGTATGCGGCGTCGCTGCCTTACGTGGATCCTGACCGCATTTATCTGGGCGGACACAGCACTGGCGGCACACGCGCACTGCTGGCTTCAGAGTACACAGATAAGTTCCACGCAGTTTTTGCCTTTGGCGCGGTGGACAAGATTGAGTATCACAATAACAGCCAGTTTACGTTTGACACGAACAACAAGGAGGAGTACAAGATGCGCTCCCCGATTTACTGGCTGGACAGCGTGAAATCGCCCACTTTCTTAATCGAAGGAAGCGACGGAAATGCTGCGAATCTAAGGGAAATCGAGCGCGCTTCCAAAAATGACAATATCCACTGTTATGTGATTGAAGATGCAGACCATTTTTCGGTTCTTGCACCGCTCACGCGGATTGTGGCGCAGAAAATTGTTGCAGATACAGGGGCAGAGCCGAATATTAGCATCACGCAGGAGGAGCTTGACGCCGCGATGAAGATGGAGCCTGAGATCCCGATGCCTGTCATGGAGAGGCATACTATAAATGCGTTGGGAATGAATCTTTCATACCCGTATCTGTGGGCTATGGAGGACATCTCGGAGGAAGGGGAGCTTTCCTTCTGTCTGAGTTCACGGTATTCGGAGGATAATATCTGGGATATGTCTTTGCTGTATATTGACTGCTACACCGATTTGCAGGTGGATAAGGAGTTCTTTGAGGAGAGCGGCTATGAGGTCAGCGAGATAGAACTCAATGGATTACCAGCAGTGAAGGCTGTCGGAATGATGCGGGACAGCAGCGGGAGTGATTTTCAGGATACATTTGTCGCGGTACAGAAAGATGACATGCTTGTCACATTTGAGTTTTATATCCATGAGGATTTCGGCGATGACGCCAATCCGATGTTTGATGCGATTTTGGAAAGCGTTTCGTTTACGCAGTAGATGCTATCCTGTATAATAGTGTCATTATGGGCTCAAATTACTGTCCTTATGCAGACAATGATTTGGGTGCTGTGAAAGTTACAATTCACACCTACACCAAAGTAGTGGGAATCGTGCGCCAAAATGCTTGCCTTTTAGCATTTTGTGTGCAAAATCTGTTA
>JAIECJ010000232.1 GCA_029068555.1 Lachnospiraceae bacterium | reverse complement strand
GCAAAATCTGTTATAATTCACACCTCAATAACTTATAAGCTGATGAAAACTGGCGTTGGTGTGAATTGTAACGATTTTTTTTTGAAATTATTTAAAAGTTCCCAGTATGCAATAGCTACATCATTGCCAGATGTATGGCCGGCTTACTATAAATGTACGCTTCCCTTACTACTGTTCCATAAAATAATTTTGCACGGAGTGAACTGCATTGGCCCCATCCGCTACAGCTGTAATAATCTGACGCATCGGCTTCTTCCTGATATCTCCTATAGCAAAAATACCTTTCTGCGATGTCACACATGTTTCATCTGCCAAAATATACCCTTTTTCATCCATTTCA
The DNA here is from genome assembly GCA_029068555.1 of Lachnospiraceae bacterium. Taxonomy (GTDB): domain Bacteria; phylum Bacillota; class Clostridia; order Lachnospirales; family Lachnospiraceae; genus COE1. Next base: position 22,485 of record JAIECJ010000232.1, on the reverse strand, counting down.
ACCATCCCCTGAAACGGTTCTGTGTTCGGCACAATTCCAACAGCGATAAATACGCCATTGACCCCCAGGCTGCTTCGTTCCTTACTGACATTATTATAAACACAGATGCCTTCCACGATATCCTCTCCCACAATTTCCTTTACTTCACTATTCCAGATTACCTCGACATTTTTGAGCGACAGCAGTTTTTTCTGAAGGCTGTCTGCTGCCCGGAGTTTGTCTCTCCGATGGATAAGATATACTTTTTCACATATGCCTGCAAGGAATACCGCGTCCTCCACGGCAACATCCCCGCCGCCTACTACTGCAACTGTCCGCTTTCTAAAGAACGCGCCGTCACAGGTGGCACAATACGATACCCCCATTCCCGAAAATTTTTCTTCTCCTGGCACGCCAAGTCTCGAATGTGATGCCCCTGTTGCAAGAATGACAGCCTTTGCCTCAAAATCACCTTCTACCGTATGAACTATTTTTTTGCCGGGTGCATTCTCTATTTCCTGAACATCGGCAGTAATAAACGCTGCACCGAGACTATCCGCATGCATTCTGAATTTATCAGACAGTTCGCTGCCGCTAAGACCGGGAAGCCCCAGATAATTGTCAACCTCATATGTCATGAGAACCTGCCCGCCGCTGACAGGGCTTCTGTCAATAACTGCTGTTTTCAGACCAGTACGCACTGCATATATGGCAGCTCCCAGTCCTGCCGGTCCCGAACCTACAATTAATACATCATACCTATTTTGTTCTATCATGTCCAACCTCCATCCAACGTTATCACTTGTCCGGTCAAATACTCATTTCCAGCACTCAGATACCTCACCAGCTCCGCTACCTCATCCGGACGTCCCATACGGTCAGCTGGTATTTCCTGTATAAGCATTTGCATGTCCTCCTCATCAAAGCAACGATTCATGTCTGTATCAATTACCCCGCAGGCTATTGCATTCACCTGTATATTGCTTGGCGCAAGCTCCCTGGCAAGCGCGCGGGTAAATGCATTCATCCCACCCTTTGATGCCGAATAGGCCACCTCCATCGACGCACCGACATTTCCCCACACAGAAGATATATTTACGATTTTTCCACACTGCCTGCGCACCATCCCAGGAACAGCATATCTGCATGTCAGAAAACAGGCATTTAAATTTGTGTCAATCACTTCCCGCCACTCCCGAAATGACATATCCGTCAATAACCCAATATAAGAAATCCCTGCATTATTCACAAGAACATCAAGATGTGGAATATCGTCAAACATTTTTGCTACCATATCTTCATTACAAATCGGGAAAGCATAGCAATTGCAATTTATTTGATATTTATCCCGAAGCTCCACCGCAAAATTTTCCAACATGGTTATATTATTATGACAAGTAAGATATAAATCAAACCCCTCAGATGCCAGCATCTGCGCAATGCTTTTCCCAATTCCTCTCGATGCACCTGTAACAAGTGCATTTTTCCTATCTACATCTGACATTTTAGTATCCTCTCCTTTTCAGATTTGATTCATAAAGAACAACATTCTGAAAAAATAAGTACGAACACCTCAGATAACTGTGGTCTTCGTACCAGTTTCGCCCCTGTTAATCCTGGGCAACTACTTCCTTATAAAATTCTGAATAATCTGTACGTTTCTCTTTCGTAAACTGAATTGCAGTCCTTGGATGCTGATTCAAAAGACCTGTCATCATATACTGAAGGTCGAATCCCCACACTACCCCATCCTCTTTCAGTTTATTCATATATTTTTCAATAAAGTGTATCGCATAATAATTATTGTACTTTGGATTATGAAGAAAGCCCAGCAGCAATTCCATCGCGCAATTTCCTGCCCCCCTGCCCATGCCCGAATAGGTGGCATCCAGCCAGTCTACACCGTCCCCGACGGCCTCAATCGTATTGGCAAATGCCAGCTGCTGGTTGTTATGTGCGTGAATGCCAAGCTGCTTGCCGTATTTCGCACCAAACTCCATATAGGTGTCTGCAATACGTGCAATCTGCTCTGGATACAATGAGCCAAAGCTGTCAACAATATAAAACACATCTACCGGTGTCTTTCCCAGTATGTCAAGTGCAACCCTTAAATCACTTTCCTGCCCATTGGATATCGCCATGATATTACAGCATACCTCATACCCTTTTCTCTTGGCATCCTCTATCATATCTACGGCTGCCGGTATCGTGTTCAGGTATGTTGCCACGCGAATTAAGTCTATGGGACTGTCAGAGCGGTCTAAAATGTCATTTCTATAATCACATCTCCCTACATCTGCCATAACTGCAATTTTCAAACTTGTGTCATTTTCCCCGACAATGGTTCTGATGTCATCATCATGACAAAATTTCCACTTGCCAAACTTGCTCTCATCAAACATTTCCCTAGATGCCTTATAGCCCATTTCCATATAGTCAACACCAGCTTTGACATTCGTCTCATACAGTGCCTTGACAAATTCATCTGTGAAATAAAAATCATTTACCAGCCCGCCATCCCTTAATGTGGCATCAATAACCTTAATACTTGATCGGTAATCCATCAAACTAACAATTTCTTTCATTTTCCTTCTCCTATATCTTTTTATACAAGCTTTTCTACCATTAAATAACGAAATAACCGCTTTTAAGATTATTCAACATTTTAGCACGTTGAAGTGCAAAAGTCAACTGTTATTCTTTCGCATTTTTCATCCATTCCTGATATATAAATTCAAAATTAAAAAACCCTTGAAATATCTTATTTTTTCAAGGGTTTTACCAATGTCTATAATTATCTCTTTGAGAACTGAGGTGCACGACGAGCAGCCTTTAAGCCGTACTTCTTTCTCTCCTTCATACGAGGATCACGCGTCAGGAATCCTTCTTTCTTAAGTACGGGTCTGTAATCTGCATCTGCCTGTAACAGAGCCCTTGAGATACCATGCCTGATAGCTCCTGCCTGTCCTGTATAGCCGCCGCCCTTTACGTTTACAAGTATATCGAACTTGTCAACTGTATCGGTTGCTGCCAGGGGCTGACGAACAATAACCTTTAATGTCTCTAAACCAAAGTACTCATCAATCCCTCTCTTGTTGATAGTAATATTGCCTGTACCAGGTGTCAAATATACTCTGGCGATAGATTTTTTTCTCCTGCCAGTTCCATAATATCTTGAAGCATTTGCTGCCTTTGCCATTTCTCATTTCCTCCTTTATTTATCACGCTGACTAAAATGTCAATGTCTCAGGCTTCTGAGCTGCATGCTTGTGCTCAGGTCCTGCATATACAAAGAGTTTCTTATACATTTCACGTCCCAGAGGTCCTTTCGGAAGCATTCCCTTAACTGCATGCTCAATAACCTCTTCTGGCTTCTTATTTAACTTCTCTCTCAGTGTTGCCGACTTCATACCGCCAACATATTCTGAGTGATGATAATAAATCTTCTGATCCAATTTTTTTCCTGTAACTGCAATCTTCTCAGCGTTGATAATGATTACATAATCGCCTGTATCAATGTGAGGCGTAAAAATAGGCTTATTCTTTCCTCTTAATACGCTTGCCACTTCTGATGCCAAACGTCCTAATGTCATGCCAGTAGCGTCTACTACATACCACTTTCTATCAATTGTAGCTGGGCTAGCCATAAATGTTTTCATTATGTTACCTCCATATACTTAGCCTGTCGGCTCTCCTTTGATGGATATTCCTGCCTGAATTTTTCATACGGAATGTCCGGCCGTATTTCGCAAACCCGCAGGTCACCTAGATACCTGGGCTGACATCGTTATAAATATCGGGGCTTTGATATTGTCCAACCACATGTCGCCACATTGAATTATTATATTATACGGTTCCTAGTGTGTCAATACCTAAATTGCCAAATTTTAACCCATAAAGCTGGACAGTTACAATTCACACCAACGCCAGTTTTCATCAGCTTATAAGTTATTGAGGTGTGAATTATAACAGATTTTGCACACAAAATGCTAAAAGGCAAGCATTTTGGCGCATGATTCCCACTACTTTGGCGTAGGTGTGAACAGTAACACTGGACAAACTTATTTTTCATTCCGCGATAGCATCTGCCTGCAGGAAATCATATTGAACGAGTGTCAGTCCGCAGGCTGGCGCTGTTGGTCCTGCTTTCCTGCGGTCACATGCTGCTAATATATCTATTATTTCCTCAGGATCCAGGTTTCCTCTTCCGACCTCCATCAATGTCCCAGCAATGATACGTACCATATTGTACAAAAACCCCGATCCTTTCACCCGTATGGTTATAATATCACCCGATTTTTCCACATCCACATCAAAAATTGTTCTCACAGTTGTTTCTGCTATGGTATGAATACTACAAAAACTCTTAAAATCATGCTCCCCTTTCAAATATCTGGCTGCCCTGCGCATCAGCCCTACGTCAAGCGGTACATATGTGAAATACGTGTATAGTCTAAGGACAGGCATGGGAAAATCACTGTTTAGTATTTTGTATTCATATGTCTTCCTGCTGTCCTGCTTACGGGGATGAAAATCCAGTGGCACCTCTCTGGATGACTGGATTCGTATATCCTCCGGCAGTCTCTGGTTTAATGCGTAGGAAATTTTTTCAGCCGGCATTCTCGCCTGTGTATCAAACACTGCTATATTGCCAAGCGCATGCACACCAGTATCCGTTCTTGACGCACCTATCACCCTGATATCCTCTTTTAGCAGGGCACTCAGATTATCATTGAGAACGGACTCTATCGTTATCACATTCGGTTGAAGCTGCCATCCATGATAGTTTGTGCCATCATAAGCAACGGTAATCATTACCCTTTTCATTATACAATTATCTCCCAATTATAGTCCCGGAATCAGCCGCGCCGCTGCAAATGCCGTCACAAGGTAACATACAACTATTACATAAGCAATGTAATCCCTCTTTTCATAATGCAGCGGCTTCATTTTTGTGCGGTGTTCCCCGCCCCTATAGCAGCGTGCCTCCATAGCCATAGCAAGGTCATTTGCACGTCGAAATGCTGATATAAAAAGAGGCACTAACAGGGGAACAAGGCTTTTCGCCTTTTTTATCAGGTTTCCACTTTCAAAATCAGCGCATCTAGCCAGCTGAGCTTTCATAATTTTATCTGTCTCTTCCATTAAAATCGGTATAAACCGAAGCGCTATCGACATCATCATCGCAATTTCATGTACCGGAACCTTGATTTTTCCCAGCGGCTTTAACATTTTCTCGAGACCGTCTGTCAGCTGATTTGGTGTCGTTGTGAGTGTCATTACTGACGATCCCATAATCAAAAATCCCAATCGTACTGCCAGCAGTACTGCCAGCCGCAGCCCCTCCTTTGTAATAGTGAGTTTCCATATGTTCACAATCGGCTCACCCGGAGTCAGAAACAAATTGAACAGGACTGTAATTGACAGTAAAAATACAATGGATTTCATTCCCTTAACCATAAACCGGAATGGTACCTTAGATAACTGAACTACAAATGCCAGAAAAATTGCAGCCACTACATACCCCCAGAAATCGTCAAACACAAACAAAGATATGATAAATAAAATTGTTGTTCCAAGTTTTACCCTTGGGTCAAGTCTGTGTATCACGGAGTCAGCCTGATAATATTGTCCTAATGTGATATCCCTAAGCATAATCCGTCACCTATCTTTCCCTGTGCAATGAAGCAAGCTTTTCAAAGCAGTCTTTAATTGCTTTCCGTGCTTCTTCTATTGTCATAACATCATCGCTGACATCATAACCGCGTTCTTGTAATTCCCTCATTATATAGGTTATCTGCGGCGCTGCCAAGCCTACTTGCTCAAGCTCACGGTAATGCTGAAATACTTCTCTTGGCTCGTCATCATACATAACACTCCCCTGATTCATTACAATAATCCTGTCAACGTACTTTGCCACATCATCCATACTGTGAGAAACAAGAATAACTGTAATTCCCGTCTCACGTTTCAACCTTGATATCTGTTCAAGTATCTCATCGCGTCCCTTTGGATCCAATCCCGCCGTGGGTTCATCAAGCACTAACACATCCGGCTTCATCGCTAGAACACCGGCTATGGCAACGCGCCTTTTCTGCCCTCCCGAAAGGTCAAACGGGGACTGGTAAAAATATTCATCCTCCAAACCAACAAGTTTTAGTGCTTCATATGCTCTAAGCTCAACCTCTTTTTTTGTCAGTCCAAGGTTTTTGGGTCCAAAACAAACATCTGTAAAAACATCTGTCTCAAAGAGCTGGTGTTCTGGGTACTGAAAAACAAGCCCTACCTTACTGCGCAGCATCTTTTTATCAAAACCCTCATCATCTATATCCTCTCCATTAAAGTAAACATTTCCTGATGTTGCTTTCATCAGCCCGTTAAGGTGCTGAATCAACGTAGACTTTCCGGAACCGGTGTGCCCGATTAACCCGATAAACTGACCGTCTGGTATCACGATACTGATATCATCCAGTGCCTTTACCGCCATAGCGGTTCCCTCTCCATATACATGACTTACCTTATCCAATATAATAGGCATCGCTTTCTCCCTGTCAATTCAACTCATTTATACACTGATCCAACGCTTCTATAAGCTCTTTGCTTGTAAGGATTCCTTTTGGAATAGGAAGACCGTTTTTTCTCAACTCATATGCCAGTAAAGTTACCTGAGGCACATCAAGCCTTAGTTCTTTGAGCCGATCCACCTCTGAAAATACTTCTTTCGGGGTTCCCTGCAGCGTTATCTTTCCCTTGTCCATTACATAAACCCTGTCAGCATATATGACCTCCTCCATATAGTGCGTGATAAGTATTACCGTGATACGTTCAACATCATTCAACGCACGCACCGCGCGTATCACTTCCTTGCGTCCTCTCGGGTCCAGCATCGCGGTAGGCTCATCAAGAATGATGCATTTCGGATGCATTGCAATCACTCCTGCTATAGAAACCCTTTGTTTCTGACCTCCCGAGAGTTTGTTAGGTGAATGCTTCCGAAATTGGTACATTCCGACTGCTTTGAGACTTTCTTCCACACGCTCCCATATCTCCTGCGTTGGTACACCCATATTTTCCGGTCCAAACCCAACATCCTCCTCAACAATCTGACCGATAATCTGGTTATCAGGGTTCTGAAATACCATCCCTGCTGTCTGACGAATATCCCACACATATTCCTCTTTCTGTGTATCCTTTCCATCAACCCAGACTGTTCCCTCTGTGGGATATAGAATTGCATTCAGATGTTTTGCAAGCGTGGACTTTCCTGAACCGTTATGCCCTAATACAGCTATAAAACTCCCCTGTTCAATATCCAGATTCACATCATCAACAGCAGTGGTTATTCCCTCCACATTTCCCTCTTCGTCGCGTCTAATATACTCATAGATTAAATCCCTGATTTTTACTATTCCCATTTTGTCCTCCATGCAGTACATCACTCAGGTTCCAAATGCTGAGGCAGTTCCCAATAACAAACAACTTATGAAAATTCGAAATACCCAAAAAACAGAACGTATTGAAAAAAATTTCTAGTCTTTTGCAGGTTTTGATTTTCTCTCTACACCCTCATCCTGAATCTCCTGCTGCATAAATGCCTTATATAACTTCCTTCTCTGAATTGTTTCCTTATGCTCTTTGTCCTGTGCAATTTGTCGTTTTATCGTCTCCGCAAGCCATATTGCACGTATCTTCTCAAGAATGCGTTCCTCCTCACTTTTACCTGTACCTGTTGTTCTGTCCGCATATTCCCTACCGTACAGTTGTGTCTGTTGTTGGTACCTTTTATTGTTCTTATATTCCGCATCCCATTTTTGAATTTTTACAATTTCCTTTTCCTTATCCTTCTGCTTTTGGTAACTGGCTCTCGTTGCCGCTGTGCTGGAATATACTTTTGCCGGCCTTACTCCTGAAATATTGCTGTGCTGCCGGGCATTCACATTATAACTCACTGGAGCACCTGTCACGGCATCCCCACTCGTCATTGTTGTCATAGTAGAATCCGGAACATACGGATTATTTATCAAATATTCATATGCCTTTTGTACCTTGATGTAATATTCCTTTGTATCCATGTCAGGATTCGCATCAGGATGATACAATTTGACCTTATACCGGTATGCTCTTTTAATTTGTTCCTCAGAAGCATTCTCTTTTATCCCCAGAAAATAACATGCTTCCTTTCTTGTCATATTTCCATATTTATCCATTTTACGCAAATTTCCTCTCAATGAATCTATAACAGCTTCTGTTCAGAATATCCGTTTCAGCCCTTTCATTCTGGCAATCATTCAGAAACATGGGCATTATACTCCTATGCTTCTGAATAATTGTCAATTTACGCCAAAAACGCTCCCAGATTTTGGGAGCGCATCCAGGACGTGTACAATGCGTTTAATATAAACGACAAAACATTTGACGTTTACTATAATTGATGCACACGACCATATAAGAAATTTAGCCGCCTTGCGGCATACGGTCGGCGCGAAGTAAGCGCAAATATAATTTGCGTTTACTGTATTATTAAACCAGCTCAAGCACTACCTGCATAGCGCCATCACCTTTACGCTGTCCGATTTTGACAATTCTTGTATAACCGCCATTGCGTCCAACATATTTTGGTGCAACCTCATCAAATAATTTTGCGACAAGGTCAATTTCCTTTGTGTTCTTCTTTTTGCCAGCATTCTTTTCCGGAACTTCTGTAACTGTGTACAGCACTTTGAGCATCTGTCTTCTCGCATGAAGTCTTGACGGCATATCCTTCTTGATTTCTTTTTCCACTTCATCATAGACAGTAATTCTCTTGCCGTCCTTCTCCTCTTTCACTCTCTTGCCATCCTTATCTTTTCTGGCAACCTTAGCTGTAACCTTAACCATCTCAAAGTTATCTTTTTCCTTCACAGCTAATGCAATAAGACCCTCTACGATTTTCTGAACTTCCTTAGCCCGTGCTTCAGTCGTAATGATTCTGCCTTCCTTGCTTGCAAGCAAAGATGTAACCTGGCCTCTTAACAATGCTTTCCTCTGACTTGATGTTCTTCCGAGTTTTCTATAACCTGCCATAATCGGCTCCTTTCATTGTGAGGACACATCACCTACCATATATACTAACTAATATGTAGGCTACCCTCATCGGTGGAACAAATGACAACGCCCTTTGGACTTACTTATCAAATGTTAATTAATAATTTCCATCTTTGAGCACAGACATGAACACTTTGGAATTACCATATCTGCTATTTATAAAGCTTATTACGCTCATCCGAAAACAATCCGTCTTTTGGATTAATCTTCTATTGGATTGAGCTGCAAGCCTAACTCCTTTAATTTTGCCAATACCTCGTCCAGCGACTTACGTCCCAGATTGCGAACTTTCATCATGTCTTCTGATGTCCTGTTCGTCAACTCCTCGACAGTATTGATTCCTGCTCTCTTTAAACAGTTATAAGAACGAACTGACAGCTCAAGTTCATCAATGCTCATCTCGAGCACTTTCTCCTTCTCATCATCTTCTTTCTCAATCATAACTTCCGCATTCTTTGCATTTTCGGAAAGGTTGATGAAAAGCTTCAGATGTTCGCTTAACACTTTCGCAGCAAGACTGACTGCCTCATCTGGCGCCAGCGTAGCGTCTGTATAAACATCCAGTGACAGTTTATCGTAGTCTGTAATCTGACCTACACGGGTATTCTCTACAGTGACATTTACTCTTTCCACAGGAGTATAGATGGAATCCACTGCTATGACACCGATTGGCAAATCTTCGCTCTTATTCTTATCTGCGCTAATATAGCCCCTGCCCTTAGTGATAATTATTTCCATGTAAAGCTTGCTGTCTTTTCCGCCATTCAATGTAGCGATAACCTGATCCGGATTCATAATTTCAATATCCTGATCAACCTGGATATCGGATGCCCTTACGACACCCTCACCCTCAAAGTCTATGATTGCCTTTTTCACTTCATCAGTTTCGCAGCTATTCTTAATCGCCAGACTTTTCAGATTCATGATAATTTCGGTCACATCTTCCTTTACGCCAGGAATCGAACTAAATTCATGAAGGACACCGTCTATTTTAACCTGACTTACAGCTGCACCAGGTAGGGAAGCAAGCATAATTCTTCTAAGAGAATTACCCAGTGTAATTCCATAACCTCTCTCCAAAGGCTCTACTATAAATTTACCGTACCTTTTGTCTTCAGAGATTTCTGCCACTTCAATATTTGGACTATCAAAATCAAATGCCAACACTGTAAATACCCTCCTTTTAATGAATGTGTTAATAAGTGCAACAATAGAAAGTACACACACGCGCACTTCCTACTGTCAAATTCTTATTTTTCTGCTTACAAATCCTTATTATATTATTATTTAGAATATAACTCGACAATAAGCATCTCATCTACAGGAACATCAATTACTTCTCTTGAAGGAATCTCTTTGATTGTACCTTTGAAGTTCTCCTGATCAACATCCATCCATTCCGGAACGAGTCTGCCGTTTGTAACCTCTGCGATATCCTTGTATCTCTGCAGTCCTTTGGACTTCTCCCTGATTTCAATGACATCTCCAGCGCTGATTAAATATGATGGTACATTTACACTTTTTCCATTTACCAGTACATGCTTATGACCAACGACCTGTCTCGCCTCTTTTCTCGTTCTTGCAAATCCCATTCTGAAAATGACATTGTCAAGTCTTCTCTCAAGAAGAACCATCAGGTTCTCACCTGTCATGCCTTTCATCCTGTCTGCTTTCTCGTAATAGTTGCGGAAAGGTTTCTCAAGCACACCGTAAATGAATTTTGCTTTCTGCTTCTCTCTAAGCTGCAGACCATACTCACTCATCTTCTTGCCTGCTCTCGGAGACTTTCTTTTAGACTTCTTATCATATCCTAAGAATACAGGATCCAAATCAAGAGATCTGCATCTTTTAAGTACAGGAACTCTATTCACTGCCATATTTTTTATCCTCCTAAATTTATGCACACAAAACAATTTGGTTTTGATGCATACGTGCCACTTTTCTATCTAATACTTCGTACAGTTTAGCCCTCGGCTTCCTGTTATCAGCATCAAGCCATGCAAAACCACCTCGTGGCGGCTTGATGCATCTCAACCTCAATGCGATTTCACGGACTTTGCATCAAGTGCAAAGTCTTGGGCTGAACTGTTACAATACTTTCAATATACACCAGTGTACCAACACTAGACTCTACGACGCTTTGGCGGGCGGCATCCATTATGTGGAACAGGAGTCACATCTTTAATGCTTGTCACTTCAAGGCCACATGCCTGAAGTGCACGAATAGCAGCCTCTCTGCCTGAACCAGGACCTTTAACCATAACATCTACAGATTTTAAGCCATGTACTAAAGCCGCTTTCGTAGCTGTTTCAGCTGCCATCTGAGCAGCATATGGAGTAGATTTCTTTGAACCTCTAAATCCCAGACCACCTGCACTTGCCCATGAAAGAGCGTTACCCTCATTGTCTGTCAATGTAACAATTGTGTTGTTAAATGATGACTGGATATGTGCCTGTCCGCGTTCAACGTTTTTCTTTACACGCTTTTTTGTTACTTTTTTTGCAACTTTTTTAGCCATTTTAAACTAACCTACTTTCTCAATCAAACTTATTGTTCACCACACAAATATGAAATCATAGACTTCATACCTGCAACCCATTCAGCTCTGGCTGAAACTATTTCTTCTTATTTGCTACTGTCCGCTTTGGACCCTTTCTTGTTCTTGCATTGGTCTTTGTCTTCTGACCACGAACAGGCAGTCCCTTTCTGTGGCGGATACCACGATAGCATCCAATCTCCTGCAGTCTCTTAATATTTAATGCGATTTCACGTCTGAGGTCACCCTCAACCATGTAATCTTCATCAATGACAGCGCTAATCTTCTTAACGTCGTCATCTGTCAAATCCCTAACACGGACATCAGGATTTACTCCTGCCTTCTCAAGGATTTTGTTTGAACTTACTCTGCCAATACCGTAGATGTAAGTCAATCCGATTTCTACACGTTTTTCTCTTGGTAAGTCAACACCAGCAATACGAGCCATGTTAAATTCCTCCATTTTGTTTTGCGATAAGACAATACACGGTCTTATCACGTATTAATAGTAAACTAATTGATTGGGGTAATCATTACCCGACCGGATATTTATCCGGTTTGTCCGATACTAACCGGTGGCAGATTTGTCTTGTTTTTTCTGCCGCTTTGACGTATGTCAAAGTTTTCTCAAGCGAAACTTTTTCTCGGTATCAAGAAGTAAACACACAACAAACCAACTGTCTGTTATATATTTATAGCATACACCCTTTGACGGTTCGGGATATATGCCTCAGCCGCACATTACATACAGATTGTGGGGATTATTAACCCTGTCTCTGCTTGTGTTTCGGATTCTCACAGATAATTCTGATTCTTCCTTTTCTCTTGATAACTTTGCACTTTTCGCAAATAGGTTTTACTGATGATCTAACCTTCATGTTAAACCCTCCTTTCAAAAAGACCGTTTTACATTATAGCACGCAAATAAGATAAATGCAAGTCCTATAACAAACTTTTATTTTTAAATTATTTATCTCTCCATATAATTCTTCCTTTGGACAAATCATATGGTGATAATTCTAATGTTACTTTATCACCTGGAAGTATCCGGATAAAATTCTGTCTTAACTTTCCACTGATATGTGCAAGTACTCTGTGACCATTTTCCAGTTCTACCTGAAACATTGTGTTTGGAAGCTTCTCCACTACTGTTCCTTCAATTTCTATTACATCGGACTTTGACATTATTTTACCTCCTTAATGTCTCTACAATATTGCTTAATTAAATATTTTATTTCCTCGTTTGTTATAGACGGGATATCCGTGCACCTGCTATTTATTTTTATTACCTGTACATGTCTTTTATTTTTTTTCTTTGGTCTGTCAAGCGGTCGCATCTGCCCATCTACCACATATACATAATTTTCTGTTTCATCTATGACAAGATATGTTCTTCCCTTGTCATGTCCTGCTAATGAATATGCCAAATAACCAATCATTCTTTTCCTCTCCTATATAAGAGTAAGAATTTCAGGTTCACCGTCGGTTATTAGAATTGTATTCTCATAATGTGCAGATAATGAACCGTCCTCTGTAACAACTGTCCAGTCATCGTCCAGCCATTCCACCTCGCCATGTCCCATATTAATCATGGGCTCTATTGCGAGCGTCATGCCAGCGCGAAGCTTTATCCCTCTCCTTTTTTGTCTAAAATTGGGCACTTCCGGATCCTCATGAAGAGAAGTACCTATTCCGTGGCCTACTAAATCATGAACGATTCCATATCCGAACTGTGATATATAACGATCTATGGAATTGGATATATCGTGAAGGTGATTGCCTGCTTTCGCCCACTTTATTCCTTCATAAAATGATTGCTTTGTCTCATCAATAAGTTTTTGTGCCTCTGGACTTATCTGCCCCACTCCATGCGTTCTGGCAGCATCAGAATGATATCCCTTATAAATAAGCCCGCAGTCAAGGCTGACAATATCCCCTTCCTGCAATATTCTGTCTGCCTTTGGTATACCATGAACAACTTCATCATTTACCGACACGCAAATTGATGCCGGATAACCGTTATAATGTAAAAAATTTGGTACACATCCCATATCCCTGATGAGCTTCTCACCAAGCTGATCAATATAGAGTGTGGAAATTCCAGGTTTGATTGCCTGCCCCAGCTCCTCATGTACCCTAGCCAGAATTTTACATGACTCGCGCATCAAGTCAATTTCTCGATGCGTCTTTATTGTAACGGCCATTTCTTACTCCTCCAAATTACAGCGCACACCTGCCTACATCTTCTTGTCGTTCGCTATGGATGTGCGCCGTATCAATATTACACACCTTTTTACTATTTTCCGGGCGTAATCGCAACGCCCTCCTGTATCACATCAGTCCATCATTATGATAAAATATTTACAATTGCCTCAAATACATCTTTCATGTCAACAGTTCCGTCTACTGACTTTAACACACCTTTTGCTGAATAGAAATCAATCAGCGGCTGTGTCTGCTTATGGTATACGTCAAGACGGTTCTTAACTGTTTCCGGCTTATCATCATCCCTTAAGATCAGTTCTGTATTGCAGGTGTCACATATTCCCTCTTTCTTCGGCGGAATGTGAACAACATGATATGTGGCTCCGCAGTTCACACATGCACGTCTTCCTGACATTCTGTTAATAATATTCTCATCAGGCACATCAACATTAATCGCATAATCAATCTTGTCGCCAAGCTCTGTAAGCGCCTTGTCAAGAACCTCCGCCTGAGGAATTGTTCTTGGGAATCCGTCCAGTACATATCCATTCTTGCAGTCATCCTGTGCCACTCTGTCAAGCAGTATCTTTACGGTAAGTTCATCTGGCACTAGCAATCCCTGATCCATGTATTTCTTTGCCTCCATGCCAAGTTCAGTCCCATTTTTAATATTTGCGCGGAATATATCTCCTGTGGAGATGTGCGGAATTGCAAATTTCTCTGCAATCATTTTTGCCTGTGTACCTTTTCCTGCGCCCGGTGCCCCTAACATAATAATCTTCATTCTAGTTCCTCCTATAAAAATATTTATAGTAAACGCAAATATGATTTACATTTACCCTGCGCCGACCGTATGCCGCAAAACAGCTAAATTCCTTATACGGTCATGTGCATACATAATAGTTTCAATTCAATTTATCTTTTGAGACAAAAATACACTCAATTCAAACTACCAATCGGATAGAAGCAAAGCAGATGCTTTGCTTCTATCCGATTGTCCATGATTAATCATTCAAAAAACCTTTGTAATTACGTACCAGCATCTGTGACTCAATCTGCTTTATCGTTTCAAGTACAACACTGACAATAATGATTAAGCTTGTTCCGCCAAACGAAACAGACGCCTTAAACACACCATTGAAGAAAAATGGCACAACTGCCACAACGACAAGTCCTATCGCACCGATGAAAATAATCGCATTGAGCACTTTGTTCAGATAATCGCTGGTAGGCTTACCTGGTCTGATACCCGGAATAAATCCACCCTGCTTCTTCATATTATTTGCAATCTCTAAAGGATTAAATGTTAATGACGTATAGAAATATGCAAAAAACACTGTCAATATGATGTAAACGACAAGACCAATTGAATAAACCAGTTGATCCGGATTACACCAGCTGTCCTGATTCAAACCGTTGAGTATCTGCCTCCATATACCGTTTCCGCTATATCCAACCAATGTTGAAATAACAATCGGAAACTGCATTAATGAAGATGCAAAGATAATCGGAATAACACTTGCTGTATTAACCTTTAATGGAAGAAATGTCATCTGACCCCCGACCATTTTATTTCCCTGAATTTTTTTTGCATACTGCACAGGAATCTTACGAATTGCGCTGTTCAGAATAACCACAAATACAGTCATTGCAAGAATAATTGCAATGATAATAATCGCAGCAACTACCGCAAGGGGAATAGACTTACCCTTACAGAACTGCTCATACAGCTTTGCAAAGTCATCCGGCAGTCGGGAGATAATGTTAATAATTAGCACTATAGAAATACCATTGCCAACACCCTTCTCTGTAATGCGCTCTCCAATCCACATAAGAAATGCACTGCCTGCTGTCAGAACCGCAATTACCGTTATAACTTCTAAAGGACCATACTTTTGAAGTAATCCCTGATTTCCAAATCCAATTGCCATAGCCGCGCTTTCAATCAAAGCAAGCGCTACCGTAACATAACGTGTAATAGAAGCTATTTTCTTTCTTCCATCTTCTCCATCCTTCTGCATTTCCTCAAGCTTTGGAATCGCAATCGTAAGAAGCTGCATAATAATGGAGGAAGTAATATAAGGTGTGATATTCAATGCAAATACAGACATCCTTGAAAAAGAACCGCCTGTAAATGCATCAAAAAAGCTGAAAGCACCACCTGTCTGTGCTTGAAACCATGATGAAAAATAATCTCTGTTCACACCTGGAATAGGAAGCTGAGAACCAAAACGAATGACCACTAACATCAAGAAAGTGAACAATAATTTAACTCTGATTTCCTTGATTTTAAACGCGTTCTTTAGCGTAGAAAACATTAAATCACCTCTGCTGTTCCACCAAGTGCCTCAATCTTCTCCTTTGCAGATGCACTAAATGCATTTACCTGAACATTGAGCTTCTTAGTTAATTCTCCCCTGCCTAAAATCTTTACTCCATCTCTCGGATTTTTTATGATTCCAGTCTCAATTAATGTGTCCACTGATACTGTAGATCCATCTTCAAATCTCTCTAAAGCTTCAAGATTGATAGCGACAATTTCCTTTGTATTTCTATTGTGGAATCCTCTCTTAGGAATACGTCTGTATAAAGGCATCTGACCACCTTCAAAGCCTGGTCTAGGAGCTCCCGAACGAGCCTTCTGTCCTTTATGACCCTTGCCGGCTGTCTTGCCGTTTCCTGAACCATGTCCACGACCTCTTCTAAAATTATCGCTATGTTTAGAGCCTTCGGCAGGTCTTAAATTAGATAATTCTAAACTCATTTTCTGACACCTCCCTTGTATTATGCTTCTTCAACTTTAACTAAATGATTTACTTTGCGAATCATACCTCTGGTTGCATCGTTGTCCGGAAGTTCTACTGTCTTGTGAAGCTTTGTCAGTCCCATCGCTTCAACAGTTGCCTTGTTTTTGGGAACTGCTCCGATTGTTGATTTTATTAAAGTAACTTTTAATGTCTTTGCCATCTTCGTCTACCCCCTTAAGCCATAATCTCGTCGATAGATTTTCCACGATTTGCAGCTACCTGTTCAGGTGTCTTTAACTGTGAAAGACCGGCAATTGTAGAAAGCACTACATTCTGCTTATTGTTAGAGCCTAAAGACTTTGTACGAATATTTTTAATACCTGCAAGCTCACAAACGACACGTGCAGGACCACCCGCAATGATACCTGTACCTTCAGGAGCTTTCTTTAACAAAACGCTTGAAGAACCGTAATTGCCAATAAAATCATGTGTGATAGACTTGTTCTCATCCATGGCAATACTCACGAGATTCTTGATTGCATCTTCTTTTCCCTTGCGAATCGCTTCAGGAATTTCTACGGCCTTACCAAGTCCGGCGCCTACGTGACCATTTCCGTCACCTACAACTACCAAAGCGGTAAAACGCATGTTACGTCCACCTTTAACAGTCTTGGTTACTCTCTTGATAGTAACAACCTTATCTGTTAATTCAAGCTGACTAGCATCAATGATTGTACGTTTCATGTGATTTTCTCCCTTCCTAGAATACCAAGCCAGCTTCTCTTGCTGCCTCAGCTAAAGCTTTGATTTTTCCATGGTATAAAAAGCCGCCTCTGTCAAAAACTACTTCTGTGATACCTTTATCTACCGCTCTTTTCGCAATTACCTTGCCCAAGTATGCCGCTGCCTCAACGTCATTGGTCTTCTTCAGTTCAGCCTTTACTTCCTTCTCTGTTGTAGAAGCTGCAACCAATGTGTTTCCAACTGTGTCGTCAATAATTTGAGCATACATATGATTATTGCTTCTGAATACTGCCAGACGTGGTCTTTCTGTTGTACCACTTAAACGGTTACGTATTCTCATGTGTTTCTTTGCACGCAATTCTGCTCTTGATCTTTTACTAACCATTTTTTACGCCCTCCTTATTTACTTTTTACCAGTCTTACCAACTTTACGCCTGATTGTCTCATCAGCATACTTGATACCCTTGCCCTTATATGGCTCCGGTCTTCTCTTATCTCTGATTTCAGCTGCGAATTGGCCAACTTTCTCTTTATCAATACCCTTTACAATGATGATGTTTGCACCATCAAGCACTGTCTCAATCCCCTCTGGGTCAGTCATTTCAACCGGATGAGAATATCCCAAAGACAATGTCAGTTTCTTTCCCGCCTTAGCCGCTCTGTAACCTACGCCATTTACCTCAAGCTTCTTCTCATATCCGTCTGTCACACCTACAACCATGTTATTGATCAGTGTTCTTGTCAAACCATGTAAAGACTTCATTTTCTTTAAATCGTTCGGTCTTGTAACAGTAATCTCTGCACCTTCCACTTTGATTTCCATCTCAGCCGGCAACACTCTCTCAAGCGTTCCCTTTGGACCTTTTACAGTCACTTTGTTATTTTCTGCAACTTCTACAGTGACACCTGCAGGAATCGCGATTGGCATTCTTCCTATACGTGACATGCCCGTACCTCCTAATTTTATTTGAATCTATTTTCAAGTTCAAAAAATTGCTCGCAATTCTTTGAAGCGAAACGCTGTTTTCTAAGACAGCACCTTTATTGTCTTAGCAAATGTTTTTATTGTAGTTACCAGACGAAAGCTAACACTTCGCCGCCAACCTGAAGTTTTCTTGCTTCCTTATCTGTGATGACTCCCTGATTGGTAGAGATAATAGCAATGCCGAGACCGCCGAGAACCTTTGGCAGCTCATCTTTACCTGCGTAAATCCGAAGACCCGGCTTGGAAATTCTCTTTAAGCCTGTAATAATCTTCTCATTCTTATCTGCGCCATACTTTAATGTAATATGAATCGTTTTGAACGCGCCATCTTCTACAACGTCAAAAGCCCTAATATAACCTTCATCTAAAAGAATCTGTGCTATAGCAAGTTTCATCTTTGATGAAGGAACATCTACTGTATCATGCTTTGCAGTGTTCGCATTACGAATTCTTGTAAGCATATCTGCAATAGGATCATTCATTGTCATTTCAGTTTCCTCCTTAATTATCTATCACGAAGAATGCGCCAGCATTCTTCTAAACGAAACATAGTTTTTCTTAGATGCCGTCTTTTAGCATCTTAGAAAATCCTTTCGTTTTTACCAGCTTGCCTTCTTCACACCGGGAATCTGACCCTTATATGCCAACTCACGGAAGCAGATTCTGCAAATTCCATATTTTCTTAAGTACGCATGTGGACGGCCACAGATTCTGCAACGACTGTATTCCTGTGTAGAAAACTTAGGATTGCGCTGCTGTTTGATTTTCATTGCTGTTTTAGCCATGAGAATTTACCTCCTTATTATTTCGCGAAAGGCATGTTGAACTGTGCTAACAGCTCACGTGCTTCCTCATCAGTTCTGGCAGTTGTTACAAATACAATATCCATACCTCTTACCTTGTCAACCTTGTCATATTCTATCTCCGGGAAGATAATCTGCTCCTTGATACCAAGTGCATAATTACCTCTGCCATCAAATCCATTGGGATTTACACCTCTAAAGTCACGCACACGGGGAAGTGCGAGATTCACAAGACGATCAAGGAACTCATACATCTTTTCTCCACGCAGAGTAACCTTGCATCCGATAGCCATGCCCTCACGAATTTTAAAGTTAGCGATCGCCTTCTTAGCCTTTGTAGTAACAGCCTTCTGTCCGGCAATTATCTCAAGATCCCTGACAGCTGACTCCAATGCCTTTGCATTGTCCTTTGCCTCACCAACACCCATGTTGATAACAATCTTATCAAGTTTTGGAACTTCCATGACATTTTTATATCCAAACTTTTTAGTCAAAGCATCTACGATTTCGTCTTTATATATACTTTTAAGCCTACTCACCAGTCTAGTCCTCCTTTCTTAAATTAATCAATGACTTCGCCTGTTGTCTTTGCGAAACGTACTTTCTTATCCCCATCCATTTTAAAGCCAACTCTCGTCGCTTTTCCTTTATGAAGATACATTACGTTTGAAATATCAATAGGAGCTTCTTTCTGGATAATGCCGCCATTCTGGTTAGCAGCAGAAGGCTTGGCATGCTTTGTAACCATGTTGACACCCTCCACCAAAACTTTGGAATTCTTTGTGTCAACAGATAAAACCTTGCCCTCTTTATCTCTATCTTTACCAGCGATAACCTTGACCGTATCGCCCTTCTTTATCTTTAACATTCCGGCACCTCCTTATAATACTTCAGGAGCTAGGGAAACAATCTTCATAAACTGTTTCTCACGAAGCTCTCTTGCCACTGGTCCAAAAATACGTGTTCCTCTCGGAGTCTTGTCATCCTTGATGATTACAGCAGCATTTTCATCAAATTTTATATAAGAACCGTCCTTACGACGAGCGCCCTTTACGGTACGTACAACTACAGCTTTTACTACATCGCCTTTTTTTACAACGCCGCCTGGTGTTGCATCTTTAACGCTGGCAACAATCACATCACCAATATTTGCATATCTTCTTGTAGATCCGCCCATAACCCTGATGCAGAGCAATTCTTTCGCACCAGTATTATCAGCGACTTTCAGTCTGCTTTCCTGTTGTATCATGCTTATTCTCCTTCCAAAGCCATGCTACGCACAGCTTTTAAAATCTATTTTACTCTTTCAATAATCTCGACAAGTCTCCATCTCTTATCCTTTGACAAAGGTCTCGTCTCCATTACTTTAACGGTATCGCCAATGTTGCACTCATTGTTCTCATCATGTGCTTTCAGCTTATAAGTTCTCTTAACGATTTTTCCGTAAAGAGGATGCTTAACATGATCTTCTACAGCAACTACGATAGTTTTCTGCATTTTGTTGCTCACAACCTTGCCTGTACGTGTTTTTCTCAAATTTCTTTCCACGACCATTTTCCTCCTACTCTACGTTTTTAAGATTTCCAGCCATAACAGTCTGAATTCTGGCAATATTTCTTCTCACCTCTTTGATTCTTGCTGTATTGTCTAACTGGTTCGTTGCATTCTGAAATCTCAAATTGAAAAGTTCTTTCTTTGCAGCTACTAATTCCTGTGATAATTCTGCAGCTGATTTGGTCCTTAAATCTTCTACATACTTATTAGTTTTCATTTACTGCACCGCCTTCCAAATCTGCTTTAGAAACGATCTTGCACTTGCAAGGAAGCTTGTGTGTTGCAAGACGTAACGCTTCTTTTGCCACATCCTCAGCTACTCCGCTGATCTCAAACATTACACGACCGGGTTTCACTACTGCTACCCAGTACTCAAGTGTTCCCTTACCTGAACCCATTCGTGTCTCAGCAGGCTTTGCTGTAACAGGCTTATCTGGGAAAATTTTAATCCATACCTTACCACCACGCTTAATATGACGTGTCATGGCAATACGGGCTGCTTCTATCTGATTTGATTTAATCCAGCATGGTTCAGTTGCCACGATACCGTACTCACCGTAGGTAATTGTATTGCCTCTCTGGGCCTTACCTGCCATTGTACCGCGGAACTGTTTACGACGCTTTACTCTTTTTGGCATTAACATTATTTATCGCTCCCTTCCTTATTTCCCTTTGTAGGAAGTACTTCGCCCTTGTAGATCCAAACCTTTACGCCAAGCTTGCCGTAAGTTGTATCTGCCTCTGCGAAACCATAATCAATATCTGCTCTAAGTGTCTGAAGAGGAATTGTTCCCTCACTGTAAAACTCTGTACGAGCCATGTCTGCTCCACCAAGACGTCCAGAAACTGCTGCCTTGATACCCAGAGCCTGTGCTTTCATTGTTCTGCCCATGCAGGATTTCATCGCACGTCTGAAAGAAACACGGTTTTCAAGCTGCTGTGCAATATTCTCTGCCACCAACTGGGCATCTCTGTCTGGCCTTTTAATTTCCTTGATATCAACAAGTACATTCTTACCTGTTAACTTCTGAAGCTCTTTCTTTGTCACTTCGATTTCCGCACCGCCTTTGCCGATCACAACACCAGGCTTAGCTGTGAAAACAATAACCTTCACTCTGTCAGAGGCTCTCTCGATCTCAATCTTAGAAACACCTGCACTGAACAATTTCTTCTTTAAAAACTTTCTGATATTATAATCTTCCACTAAATAGTCAGCAAAATCAGCATCAGCATACCATTTTGAATCCCAATCCTTAATAACGCCGACTCTCAGTCCATGAGGATTAACTTTCTGTCCCATTTTCTTCCTCCTATCTCTCGTCAAGCACGATTGTAATGTGGCTCATTCTCTTTTCAATTCTATAAGCTCTGCCCTGTGCTCTTGGTCTCACTCTTTTCATTGTAGGTCCCTTATTTGCATAACACTCTGCAATATAAAGGTTCTCAGCGTTCATACCGTTGTTATTTTCAGCATTTGCAATTGCTGATTCCAAAAGCTTCTTGATGATGCTTGAAGCGTATCTTGGACTGTATTCCAAGATACCTAAAGCAGTCTGAACATCCTTGCCTCTAATGGCATCTAATACGAAACACGCCTTCTGAACAGACACTCTGGCATAAGAAAGCTTTGCTGATGGTCTTGTTTCTCTATTCTCTGCATTTCTTTTTCTCTTATAACTTGTTCTGCTATACTTTTCAGCCATGGTTGAACCTCCTTTCAACTATTATCTAACCTTTGATTTCTTTTCGTCCTTGCCATGCCCTCTGTAGGTTCTGGTTGCAACGAATTCACCAAGCTTATGTCCAACCATATCTTCTGTTACATATACAGGCACATGCTTTCTTCC
>JAIECJ010000231.1 GCA_029068555.1 Lachnospiraceae bacterium | reverse complement strand
TCCGCTTCATACGATTCAGACTCATATTCTTCCGCTTCATACGATTCGATTCCGTATTCCTCTGACTCATACGATTCAGACTCATATTCCTCCGTTTCATACGCTGATGGTTCATGACTATCTTCATTTATGTAATCGACAATGTACATGTCCTCCTCATCCAAGTCATCAGCCATATCTGTCTGCTCCCCGAAATTCTCATCATAAAAATCTTCTGTATAATTATCAGTGTATTCCACTGCTTTTCTTCTGTTTGTGCGATGAAATCCTAATGTTTTATTCTTATTCTTCTTCATTTTCATCTATGCCGTCCGGCTGTTACCTCCTTCTCTCAATTTGCGCCATCCATAATCTATCCAGTCAGGAGACACAATCGCATTTTGTTAACATTTCCGTAACAATTATAGCAAAGCATAGTGAATCACTCAACATTTTTTTGCACTTCTTAAATTGTAATTTTTGTCATTCCTGTGAATGATTTCATGCCCGATAAGAAATTTGACACCATGCAGCTTCTCAAAGGTTAAAAATTACAATCCCCGCCATAATACATACAATGCCCAAAATTTTCCTAACCGAAATCTTCTCCTTGAAGATAATGTAACCAAGTACCAGAACAAAAACATTTCCAAGCGACTCAATCACTGGTCCGTTTTTATAATCCATACCGCTGTAAGCGTAAACCGTCAGGAGCATGGAGCAAAACAGCAGACCATATCCGCCAATTACATACGGATTCAGATACTCCCTTATCACTGTGTCATAAGTTTTGAGCGCACTTTTTTTTAAAAGAACCTGTGACACTGATGCGACCGCCACAGACAGGAACATAGAAACCATAAATCTGCTAATCATCTGCCTGTTCCTCCTTATCCGTATTTATAATAACCGTACCTGCCACGACAAGCAGCACCCCAACGATATTTTGTACCGTTATCGTATCGTGGAAAAATACCACCGCCCAGACCATGGACCAGACGACCGCCATCGAGCGGTTTGCATACGCAACTGACAACTCAAACCGTTTTATCATCTGCTGCCACAAAATAGCGTAAACACCGAGCAGCACAAACTCCATTCCAAAGAAAAACAAAAATCTGCGCAGATTATTGTCTGACGCGGATGCTTCCTTGGACATCACACTTGAAATTGTATATACCACAATGACTCCCTGCAGCAGAGCCACATTCTTTATCTTAACGAAATTTCTCATCTCTATCTCCATATTGCCATGTGAAATCTTCGATTCACATCATTCTCCACTGACTGTTGCCGCATCCATGCGCATGTCTCCAATCTCTATCAAATCCTGATCCAAAAGCCCCTGCTCCTTATATACCCAGTAATAATTATAATCCATATAAATGAAATATCCCTCCTCAAACCGAAACAGAAAATATCCCTCCTCCTCCATGCTTCCTTTCATCTGCTTCGCGCAGGACAAAACCACAAAGGCACACCGTTCATTTCGGGCGCATTTTGCCACTTCCGCCACATCATACACTGCGCTGTCACCTTCCATCGCATCATATAACGCATTGTGGAATGTCCACGCCGGCTCCAGAATATTTCTCCCGTAGGGCGTGTAAATATCTGCTGTATACTGCCGCAGAAACGGCAGCAGCTCAGCCGGGAGAACAGCCACCGGCTTATAATTCTCCTGCCGTATCGCATCTGCAACCTGAATAACCTGCTGTGGTATATGATACGCGTTAACAGACTTAATGTGAAAAGAATTCGTGTATACCAATTCACCATTTATGCCGATCACCAGTATTGCCAGTATCAATATAAGTGCTTTTGATACAGCCAGCCGGAAACGCATCATCAGTTTCACTGTGCTATAGCACACAAGAATGCCAATCGGCAGTGTCCAGAACACACGGTAATATATCTCCTCATCAATCCGCATCCCTATCCAGGCATATAAGGGGCATAAAAAGATTGCCGCAATCGCAGTCACAAGATACAGCAGCACAACCCGCAGCTTCCTGTCTGTCTCCGTAAGCCACAGAAACAACAGCGCAATCAGAAAAAGAGGCATCAAAAAACTCTTGTTATTATATAAGATAATGTCCTCAATTATCGTTTTCATAACAGCTGTCACATCACTCCGCCCCTTTCCAATTTCATTACTTCACTATCATATAACACACTGCAAGCAGCAGGCAGGGCACACAGCACAAAAACAGTTCAGCCGCAAAGCGCAGGCTCCTTTTTTTGATGCCGATCAGTACTGCCGCCACTCCGGTAACCGTCGGTACAATCATAAACGAGACACTCGTGGCAAGCACTGCCGACAGGCAAACGCAGATAAACAGCATCCACATTCCCTGGCTGACCGTTTCCTGTGCCAGATAAATCAGACATAAGAACAATGCAGGGATAACCATACCTGCCATCATGCCCTTTCCCTGCCAGGTTCTCGTCATCGCAAATGTTTCGGAAGTATATAGAGATATATTGCCAAACATCAGCCAGACCGCAGTCAAAATCATAAAAACGGGTCGATAGGTCTTTTTGTTCCACAGCAGACGATCGCCAATCTGCCCGTAAATGCAGTACATAAACATCAGCCAGACCGGTGCCAGCACGCTGTGCGCCACAACAGCAGGCGCAATCCCGCTAATCCTTGACAGCCAAGCCTGGTAAATCGGCGTCGGCGAAAAGGCATGTCTTGCATCCAGCGGATAAAGATATCCTGTATAGGCGTCCCGGACGTACATGGAATCAAAATCACAGGTAATCACTGCTGTCGCAATATAGTAGGCATCGTCCCCGTCATAATACTCATAAACTACAGCATATGCCATTTGAAAAACTACCAGCAGAAAAAAAATCATCCATCCAATTTTCACAGCTGCGGGCAAGTCCCTGATTCCTTTGATGTTTTGCATATACGCCCTCCATAACTGTCTGCCCTGCCACAGTGATACGGGCAGCAGGATTCCGATAACAGCAGTATACAAAACAACCAGTAATGTGAAACTTTTCTCCAGCAGAATCAAAGGAACTGCCACAAGCTCAAATATAAAAAAGCTCACAAACCACCCGCAGACATAAGTCATCGCGGGTGTCTTTTGCAAGCTATTCATATGCTTCACAGGTATGAATCCCAGAAAAAACGGCACTGGCAGAACCAGAACCAGCAGGATTGCCCATCTAATAATTTCCACCTGATGTTTCTCCCATTCTTAAGTTTTTCTCTGTAAGTATTCCCAATTTTTTTTCTTCAATGCATGCTGCGGTTTCATATATTGCTTTATCACTTCTGTCCAAAGTAGAGGGACAGCTCCGCTGCAATGTGCTCACCCAGCACGATATTCCCATTATCCTTCGGATGAAGCCCATCTCTCAGATAAAAGTCAGCCGACTCCTTATCCGTACAGTCCATAAAACCGATATTGTACAGTTCTATAATATTGAATCCATATTCCTTGGCGAGCTTTCTCTGCACATCCATATAGTCATTCAGTGTAGGCTGCCCTTTCACATCAGAATAAGTGCAGTCCACCTTTTTGTTTGTATTGTACATCGTGACGAAAAAGATCTCATTGTCACTGTAGTATTCCTGCAGCTGTTTCATGAAATACCGCACAGATCCGCAGTAACCTGCTGTGCTAAGCTTGTCATTGATATCTCCAAAACGCTTATTGGGCGGCGTGCTCAGGTAGTCATTCACACCGGCAAAGACAACAATGATATCAGAATCCACATTGGTTACATTGCCAAAGTTCAAAGCCAGCGACAAGCTTTCATCCCCGTATACCGAAAACATCCTGCCGCCCATGCCATGATTGAGCACGCGTTGGAAATGAAGATAGGAGTCAGCATATGTAACATAACTAATACGGTTGCCATTTATATCTACTGCACTTGTAATGCCCTCCGTGATGCTATCCCCAATAAATACAATATTTTTTTTGCTAAAGTCGTAAGAATTATTTGCCAGAATCTGTCTGTCCATCTGGTTAATCTTTGATGTCTTATCCTTTGAGTTCTTGAGTCCATACAGCGTCGCCCGCGCCTCCGCAAAGTTCGTCTGCTGTTCTTTTCTTGCCTCAATCTCCCCTTCAGAGAGCTTTTCTATCTCGCTTAGACCGGATGTATCGGGTTCTTCCTGTGTCGTTGTCTGTTCCTGTCCGCCCTCCTCAGCGCTTTCAGTTTGCGATGCCTGTTCTGCCTCAGGGACAGTGAACGTCTCCTGTATCGTCTCTGACTCGGTTTCCGGTTCCGATAATGACGCCAGCACATTATTCGCCGAACCAACAGTGCCGCAGCAGATACATCCTGTACAGGTGCACCCCTCAACACACACAGCACCCACTAACGGCGTTTCACTTTCCCTCACGATAAGCGCCTCATCTGTTCTCTCTCCGCAGCCGCAAAGGGCTGTGCTCATTGTCAATGCCGCCGCACAAATTGCTGTCAATGCCTTTTTGTTTCGAAAAAATTTTTTCATAATTACTCCAATCTGTCCGTATTCCGGACACTGACCGAATGTTTTATCACCTTTAAACATTCAGCCTCATAATACCTGTTGTCAGACATATAAAAATCAGCAAGCTGCTTACTCCGCTCATCCAAAAGTTCATGCCGCGCCATAAGATTCCCTGGGTGGAACATAAGTTCCAGATCTTCGCCGCGCTTGTCAGCACAATGCTGGTACGCCGGAAACAAAGCCTCCACAACTTCTTTTTTCATCTCACAGGTGTAAAATATGCCAAAGAACACAGGTGCCTTTATCCCTCTGTTTTGCAGGATATTGTGATTGCGTTTCTGATATATTTTCAGGATACACCATTTCACCCAGTTAATCATTGGCACCCCCCTGCACATCCGTGCATCATGCATCAGTGGAGCTGCCGGATCAACCGGTATGCGGATATATTGTATGCCAAGATGTGCAAATTCCTTATCGGACAGCACCTCCATCAGACTGTCAAACACTACAGGAATCATATGATAATGCTGATGGGAATCAACCGCTGTAATTTTATAATCATTCTCTGTTGTGACTGCCCTAAGCTGTGCCGCAATCTCCAGTCTGATCTGTTCTGCCAGTCTCTGCCTTGCTGCGCCTCTTTTCAGATAGTTCCATAGAAAAAACTGTATAAACGTTTTGTCGAAACGACCAGTACTATCCACCAGATCCGGTACACGTTGTGCCCCCGCAAGCGCACGTCCTTCCACGAAATTAAGGTGGAGAACCCGTCTAATCTCACTACCGCCTGGATCGGCACTGTTGAGAAGCTGCAATGATTCCTTCAGCGCCCTGGAATTTGGCAGTACGCTGATACTGTTCAAAGCACCGTTTTGATAACACTCCAGTATCCTTTCCGACTGCTCCTGTGTCACCCCAAAATCATCTGCATGGAACCAAACTCTATTATTCATACTTTATCCCTTTTGGTTTTATTGTTTTTTTTCATCAAATGTCTCTCTTTTAATAAAAACCAGACAAATTTCACATTTGTCGACACATATCTTTTCAACAGCCGCCTGGGATCCTGTATCAGTCTGTACAGCCATTCCATATAGAGTGCCTGCATAATACGCGGTGCCCGCTTGATATTACCTGCAAGATAATCAAACCCGGCTCCTACTCCTATTGCCACTGCGCCAAGCTTTCCTCTATGGGCATACATCCACTCCTCCTGTTTCGGCGCCCCGAGACCTACCCAGACAAAATCAGGTTTTGTACTGTTAATCCGTTCAATGACCTGTCTGTCTTCCTCAGGCGTAAGCGGCCGAAATGGAGGCGCATACATTCCTGCAACCACCAGACCCGGATAATCGTTTTGAATCACTGCCCTTATAACATCCAGCGTCTCCTGTGTGGATCCATAAAAGAAATGCCGGTACCCCCTTTGCGGCGAAACCTTGAACAATTCCGTCATCAGGTCTGGTCCTGTGACGCGATCCGCATCCCTGAAACCTGTTATCCGGCTGTAACCAGATAAAGGCGCCCCATCCGGCAGCGCCATTGCCGCACTGTTCTGGATAGTACGGTACTCTTTTCGCTCATATGACATAACAGTAGTATGAACGTTCGATACACAGATATAGCTCCCTCTAAGCTCATCAATGTGAGCACTGATATAAGCGAGGGTATCCTTCATATTTGTCACATTTATATTTGTTTTTAATATCTCACAATATTGCAGCTCTGCCATCTTATGATACGTCACCCTCTATCCGTCAAGATTACTTCGAACCTTTACCTCCTAAAACCGTAAACACTGTCATAAACAATATCTTGATGTCAAGCCCCAGTGACCAATTGTCTATGTACGCCAGGTCCAGTTTTACAATCTCCTCAAAATCCTGTATATCACTTCTGCCGCTCACCTGCCACATTCCTGTAAGGCCAGGAGTAATACTCATACGTCTTCTATAATATCCGTTATATTTTTCGAACTCATCCTCAGTCGGCGGACGTGTGCCTACCAGACTCATGTCGCCCACAAGAATATTGAGAAACTGCGGCGTCTCATCAATGCTTGTCTTTCGGATAAATCTGCCTACCTTTGTAACACGCGGGTCATCCTCCATCTTAAACATCAGACCCTTTATCTCGTTTTTCGCCTCCAGTTCTTTTTTCCGCTCCTCGGCGTCAATGTACATGGATCGGAACTTCCATATCTTAAACCGCCGCCCATTTTTCCCGATACGCGTCTGTGAAAAAAACACAGGCCCTGGCGAGTCAATCCTGATTGCCAGCGCGACAAACGGCGTTATCACGGCAGTGATAGTCAGACCTACAAGCGCGCCTAATATATCCATGCACCGCTTGATAAGCAGTCTCCTGGAATCCATTGTTTTTAGCGCAAAGGATATCACACTGTAGCCTGCAAGCTGCTGTACATAAGTATTGGGATTCGCCCGGCTGAACAAGTCAACATTATAATGACATGTGAGTCCCATTTCCTCAAACCGCTGGACCATATCCCGTATCTCAATCGCGGGAACACCCGGAAGACATATAAACACCTCATCCACCATCATCTGCACTACAGTATCATATAAATCTGCCCGTGAAGCGACAACTGGCACTTCCTTCACTGTGCTGCCTTTCCTGTCCGCATCATAAATCGCAGCGGCAGTAATATCATAGTACCACTCTTTTCCCTTTAACAGGTTGCCAATTACCTCCTCTGCCATAACATCCCGTGTAATGACAAGCATCTTTTCGGCATTCGTACTTTTCCTGTAGTATTTCCAGATGGCCTTTTTAAATACCATATGCACACAATACGTTATCAGTATATTCAAAACCGAGAAAAATCCGTATACAGAACGAGAAAAGTCATACGATTGCTGTGTGAGATACAAAACTACCACTAAGCCCACCACAATAATGACTGTATACCGGAATGTATAATAAAACTCCTGGTAGTATCCCCTTGTAAAAAAATTTCTGTTTCCGTCAAGGAACATATTGTAAAGCAGACACAATATCACAATATATGCTCCGACCATAAGGTGGAACTGCTTGGGATAGTTCTCGTAATGAATAATGTTAAACCGTATAAATAACGCCAGCACATACGAAACAACCGCACATAATATATCAATCAAAAGAATACTGTATGTCTCTATCATTTTATTCTTTCTTCTGACATTTTCCATTCTACTCCCTCAGCTTTTAAATAATATCCACAATACTTTGAATTATAACATGTTACACATTGGCATGTAAATCTGTATAATTCCAAAATCCTCTTGATTTTTCACAGTTTTTTCGTCACTATTTCGGCTGGTATTCACCACGCAGGTTTTTAAAAAGTATTTTCATCAGCTCACTGTTACCCTTGATAAAGCTTATCTTTGTCGGTGTCTTCCCCTTTTTGGGATACGCCCGTGTAACGGGTATCTCACATGCCCGATACCCAAGCTGTGTCGCCCTGACGGACAGATATGCCAAAAGCTCATAGGTCATAAACACATCACGCAGCGGTGCAACCCTGTCATCCTTCAGATACCTTGCAGAGTACGCCCTGTATGCATTGGTTGTATCTGTAAAGCGCTGTCCGGCGGTGAGCGATATCACTGGCGCATGAATCAGACGCACTGCCAGATTTCTGACCGGGGGCGTATTGACAGCCCGTCCTCCCTTTATAAAACGGGAACCCTGGACAAAGTCATATCCCTCCTCAAGTTTCTGAATAAAACGTGGGATATCCTCTATACTGTCCTTATAATTTCCGTCTATCGTAATAACACCCTTGTAGCCCCGCTGAAGCGCCCAGTATATTCCCATGCGCAGCTGTGCGCCCTGCTTTCCCTTGTCTTTCTTGACAAGCAGTGTGTTGACACCAAGCTTTCTAAGCTTGCGCTCCTCCAGGCTTCCATCCGACGAACCGCCGTCACAGATGACAATATCCGCATGTCCGGAAATATTGTGCTTATATGCACGGTACAATTCCTTTAAAATGCGCTCACCCTCATTAATCACGGGAATGAGCACCACATAATTCTTTGTCTTTTTGGCATATTCAAAATATGCAAAAGCCGGAACACCTATTCTTCCGCCATATATCATCCAAACATCTCCTTTCCGTATGCCAGTATTTCATCCAGCATGGAAATCCTGCCAGCTGCGTCTTCTGCCTTCCCCATCTCCACGGACACATAACCTTGATATTTGTTTTCCCGCAAAAATGCAGCCAGTTCACCATGAAATGTCCTTCTGCCGCCATCCATG
This sequence comes from Lachnospiraceae bacterium, assembly GCA_029068555.1. Taxonomy (GTDB): domain Bacteria; phylum Bacillota; class Clostridia; order Lachnospirales; family Lachnospiraceae; genus COE1. The sequence goes on along the minus strand of JAIECJ010000231.1, from coordinate 113,448 downwards.
ACAACCGGCTTCAGAAACGGCTCACTGATATGGACATGATTTATCAGCTCGGCACTGCCATCGAGCGCTTCCACCGGCTCCCTGTTCTCAATCATGGTTCCGGTGTCAAGGTTGAGCAGAAAGCCCGCCGACCCGACTTCCCTTATCAGCGAAACCGCCTCCTGTGTCGTGTTGATATAATTTGTATTGTAAATTGCCGGATTCGCTTCCATACCAATCGCAGTATTCTTTTCACAGGCATACATCCCAAGCTCTCTGAAAAATGCAGTTCCCTGACTCCGCAGCGCATTGTCCGAAACATCAGGAAGCGTCCTGTTTTTGGGACAGCCGAACACGAGATTCGCACACCGGACTGCCGACGCAAAATCCACTGCCTTTTTGGTATACGCCAATAACACCTGCCTCTGCTGTGTGTCGGCAAAAAGTTTTTCCGTTCTTCCAAACCAGATTGACTGCATCGACGGTATCGCAAATCCGGTCTCTGCACCAAATTCCGCACACCATCCCTGAACCACTCCCAAATCCTCATACGGATTGGTCTCAAAAAAGCGCGTCGGTGCAATTTCCAGTCCAGTATACCCATACTTTTTCATCATGGCATATACTGTTTCATCCTCCTGCGTCGTCCATGCGATATTTGATATTGCAAGTTTCATTCCAAACCTCCGGGCTACCCGCGCTCTCCTTCTGTAATGCTGTGCTCCACAAACCTTTTGATATCCGCCAGTATTTCTTCCTTGCTGCAGATATACCCTGATTTCCCACCGAATTTAGCCGCATATGTAGTCCTAAAGTCATATTTTGCCGGTGTTCCCTTCAACTCGTTTTTAAATACTTCCCCAGTCAGCGTCTTATACAGCTCAGCAGCCGAAACAGGTTCTGTGGCAAGGTTCAAAAGCGTGATATCCGCATTTAATGCAGTCTGGATATCCTCCCACAGGCGGCTCAGCGGATAAAACTGAAATGTACTGCGGCTGTCGGTAAAATGAAGCGCCGTAAAACCGAGCTTCTTAAACTTTTTCTTCAGAAGCTCCTGCCTGCGTTTATCCATTCTGACACAGCGGTAAAAACCATTGTCAGACGCCTCATAGCAGTCATCGAGCATAATTTCATCACCTGATTTCTCCAAGGCTTTGAGCATCTGGTATTTCTCTTTTTTGAGCATATATGGTATTACATTAATGAAATCATATATGAAATTCTTTTTAATATTGTAGCCGTACAGTCCTGGGAGACGGATAATCAGGGCATTTGGATAGTTCTTTCTCACCCACGCCTCCAGATAATATCGGTTGAGTCCATACGGCTGGATTCCGTTTCCGGCTCCGCCTTTTCCTTCATCTAGCACAAAGTCCGTCTCATCTACCCCGACAGGATTCCTGTACACATCAATCGTTGAAATCAGCACAAGTCTCTGCGGATTAATTGCCTTAATATTCTTCTCCGCCTCAAGAATCTGTTCCAGATCTCGTTCCGGCGCACTGTTTGCAAGATATTTTTCCGCGCGCAAACCTGCATAAATCAATACCTCCGGCTCCAGCCCGTATGCCTTCTCGACATTCTGCGAATTGTAAACGCCCTTGATGCGGTTGCGCGCCCTTGAATAAAGATTGCTTCCCACAAACCCTGTATAACCTACTAATGCTACCATAGTAATTCCCCCTCTTATTATCTGCAATTCCTGTCATAATATTTTGTTACTTTCATTACATTCCAGTAATAAATAAAAACCATACTAAATTAACCATACTTATACCATACTATCTTCATCACAGTTTTTCAATACTCTCAAAACTGTATTTCTTGCGTCGGAATACCAGATCCACAAGTATCTGAAGATATTTTATGATAATGGTAAGAATCCCGAACAGTCCGAAAAAGGCAAACGCCATAAAAAATATTGTCGTCGTCCATCCTGCAACAGGTGTGCTGAACAGGTAAACAAACGCCGAATACACAGCGACAAACACAGCAACCAGCATCATAATCACCGTCATCGTGACAGAAAAGCGGTACCCAAGTTCCGTGAACAGTATCGTGCTGTTTACCGCAAGCTCTGTGCGGTACTTGCGCTCTACCTTGTCTTCTTTTTCATGCCGACCTCCCGTGACAGAATACTTTATATTCATCGTCCTTAACCCGCAGTTGGCATACACAGCCTTTCGGTAAGGCACAGACTTATTCATGCTGCTGATTCGGTTTATCACCCTGCGGCTGAGCACGCGGAACCGCTCCGAATACAGCTTATAAGAATAATGTGTAAATCGGTTAAACACATTATAAAATATGTTTGAGGTAAAGCGTTGTTTCTTATCTGGTGAAGCACTCACAATATCATATCCTGTCAGCGATTTATAATACACATTCATAATCTCCTGCGGCTCAAAATCAAGCGTACAGGAATCAAATTCCAGCACAAAATCCCCTATCGCCAGATCCACACCTGCATTCATGGCAGCCTCCACACCATGGAAATAGCTCATATTCAGAATGGTAACCGTGGTATTTAGCGCCTGACTGCCTGTGCGCCGCACCACCTGCACACTGTTGTCCTGGGAAAAATCATTTACGCATATAATCTCCGAATGCTCAAAATTGTCCTCCAGGACATTTATTACTGTCCGCAAAAAGCCATCTATGACCGCCTCGTCATTGTGTACATAGATGACCGCAGACATGAAGTTTTTTTCTTTATTTGCCATATATCATCATCCGCCTAACTAAAATTATAGTAAACGCAAACTATATTTGCGTTTACACGCGCCGGCCGCATGCCGCAAAGCGGCAAAATGCCTTACACGGCCGTGTGCATCGTTTATCGAAAACGGCAAATTCTTTTGTCGTTTACGACAATATATCGTCAAGGTCGTATACTGTGTTAATCTTTCCTGACAAAACACCCACAAATACAGGTTTCTCCGAATACACCCGTACCACCGTCGGTCTTGAATCATCAATCTCCGAGCTCATGAGAATCGGCTTCATGGAGAACAGGGAGCTTTTGTACGTAAAACCATACTCATCACGCAGATATTTGCGCGCAAGACTTGCCATATACGGAAATGACGTCTCTGGCTTTGCCTTGCAGTCATTACAGTTTCCAAGATGCCTGCCGCTGCAATAGCCGGCGCTGTCCGCCTGACAGGCAAACTGCGGAACCGGATCATAACTTGTCGCATGCGGCGTAAACGTGACCGAAGTCAGCGAATGCAGACCAGTCTTTCCAAAAGGCATAATGGAGAAAAATGGTCCATCCATCACTGTAAATCCATATTCTTTTAATTTCTCATTGACATCGCAGAGTATAATCTCGCATAGTTCATACTTGATGCCAAACTTCTCATACCCGAGCATATCAAGAATCTGATTGGTAGACGCATAGGCTGCATTTAGCAGAAACCCTGTGCTGTATTTATGGAGACTGCCATTTTCGTTCACATACAGCACATATGCATCCTGCGTCTTTTCGATTTGTTCGACACGAACCCCGTAATGTACCCTGACCAGATTTTCGGTCTCCTTAATTCTGTCCAGAAAATAGTCTCTCAAAATCATGGCATCATATGTGTATTCCCTTGTCAGAAACGCGCCGTCACACATTCCTTCCTTAAAAAAATTATCCGGATGAAGCTCCTCGCACGGAATCTGTGCCGCCTCGCAGAACTTTTTGAACTGTGTCCCATCGGACCACGAGTACTCGCTTGACGTGGCGTACACCTTCTGAAATGCGCGGTTAATACAGAAACCATAATCCTCGTTAAAACGCTCAAAATAACCTGCGGACTTCATTGCTGTGGACAGAGAACGCGGATAGTGATAGCCCTGGTGTACCCTTGCCTGATTGATATAGGTTGCCCTTTTAAACGGTGCATCATCACACTCGAGGACAAGCACATGCTGTCCGCGCTTTGCGCAGAAATACGCAGCATAGAGCCCATACAGTCCTGCACCAATAATGATTTTGTCATACTTCATGATCGTCTAACCCCTCATCTCTTGAAAGAATCTCCCAGAAATAATACCGGGGTCTTTGCTTTGTTTCCAGATAATTTCTACCCACATACTCCCCTATAATACCTAGTGACAGCAAAATGGCTCCCCCTATCACCCATATGGACATCAGTATGGAAGACCAGCCGCTGACTGTATACCCAAAATAGTGTTCATAAATTATGTGTATAACCATGCCAAAACCAACCAGCAGCGCCAGTATGCCCATGCCAAACACCATTCTGATTGGCTTGATGCTAAAGGACGTAATTCCGTCCGCTGCCAGCGTAAACATCTTTGACAGCGAATACTTTGACTCGCCCTGCATGCGCGGGAACACATCAAAATGCACCACCGAGGACTTTAACCCAATATCGGGTATAATGCCCCGCAAAAACAGATTGACCTCACCGTACTCCGCCAAAGCATCCAGCGCCTTTGCGCTCATCAGCCTGTAATCCGCCGAATTTTCATAGATATCGCATCCCATGGCATTCATGGTCTTATAGAATACAGTCGCCGACAGTTTCTTGAAAAATCCGTCGGTGTCCCTCGAGTTGCGCACTCCATACACAATCTCACTGCCGCCGGCATATTCGCTGATAAAGCGCTCCATGGCGTGGATGTCCTGTTGCAAGTCAGCATCTATCGTTATCGTAAAATCACAGTACTTTCTCGCATACATCATACCTGCAAGGATGGCGTTCTGATGCCCTCTGTTGTGCGCAAACCGGAGTCCCTTTATCTCTTCATTCCCAGAATACCATCGCTGTATGATTTCCCATGTGCTGTCCTGTGAACCGTCATCTACAAATACAATCCTGCTTTTATCGGATATCCTGTCCTTTTTCATCAGCTCACGCAGTTTGTCCAAAAGAGCCTGGGCTGACATGTCCAGGGCTTCCTCCTCATTGTAGCATGGAACCACAATATAGAGTGTACCCCTTTGTCTATTGTTATCCACTTTTCGTTACGTCCTTTCGCATTGATTATTGATTGTATTATCTTAGAGCAATACTATATTCATGTGTCCCTGCACCAAGCTCCATGCCCTGATACTGCGCATCCGGAAGGGAAACAGTCGCTGTCGTGCCAGGCGGAATCACAAAGCAAAATACCAGTTCGTTTCCCTCCACTCTCCAGCTGCTCTCTATCGTTCCATACACACTCTCGTAACTTCCCGATGCATATGTCAGTCCGCCGCCCACCTGCGGCTCAATATAGAAGTGCTTATACCCCGGACTGCTTTCATCCCTTCTGATTCCAAGAATGTCACTGTACATCCACTGTCCAACTGTACCAAGTCCAAAGTGATTCAGTGAGCCATTCACCGCATATGTCCCGCCATCCGTGTCGTAGCACGTGTACCACGATTCCGTGATCGTTGTCTGATTGTACGAAAGCATATGATTCCATGACGGGTAAGTGTCCTGCTGCAAAATGCGGTATGCCGTGTCAACATATCCATACTTACAGAGTACCGGCAGTAGAAACTGTGTCGCAACATATCCTGTATTCAGATGATAATCATATTCCAAAATCGCATTGTTTAGGCATTTGGCGCCTTTTTCCGCAAGCTCCTCCGGGTACAGCCCATATGCAAGACCAAGCGTATAAGCTGACTGAAGCCAGCAGTCAATTGAACCGTCCTCATTGATGTAATTGTCCTGCCATGCCTTTTTATATTGATTGTAAACCATCCTGTATTTCTTGGCAATGTCATTTTCGCCAATATCTGCACTCATTTTTGACAAAAGCTGTGCCACATATGCACATTGTGCTGTATTTGCCATCTCATCATCAAGTACCGAAACAGCATTATGATCACTGTAATTGTGCTGTCTTCGCACATAATTGTCACTCGTATCCACCAAGTAATCCATATATCTGCACATCGCATCCAGATTTTCTCTTATGATCGCCGGATTTCCATACTGCTGATAAAGCTCCCACACCAGAATAATTCCCGCATCGCTCCATCCGTTTGCCCCACTGTCCATGTTGACACTCGGTGCAATCTCCGGGAAAGCGCCATTCTCACACTGTCCATTTATGAGCATTTCCGTGTAATGCTTCAGATAATTGTATACATCAGAATTGTACATCGCCGTATTTGCAAATACCTGTGCATCACCCGCCCATCCAAACCGCTCGTCCCGCTGCGGGCAGTCTGTCGGCACATCCAGATAATTGCTAAGCTGCGTCCAGTAAATGCTGTCATACAGTTTGTTTACCCTTTCGTCGGAACATACAAAAGTACCTGTGCGCCTGTTGTCCGTGCTAATCACAAGCCCGCTCACATCCGACAATGGCAGCGGTTCGTCAAGTCCTGATATCTGCACATAGCGGAAGCCCCTGCATACAAGCGTCGGCGTATAGGACTCCTCACCTGCCCCGCTGATAACATAGTAGTCCGTATTGTCGGCAGCATACAGGTTCTGTGTCCAAATCGTCCCAACCGCATCATCGCGGCATGACATCCTTTCGTCGTTTAGCGCCTCGGCATACCGTATCGTAATGACATTCCCCCGCATGTTTTCGGTATTTTTCAGAACAATCTTACAATTTCCATTAAAGTTTTGTCCAAAATCATACACATACGCGCCACGCACTGGCTCCGATACCGCCACTGGCGCCACTGTGCCGATACACTTTACAGGCGCCGATTCTGACGCTTTTTTATCCAGTCCGTCATACGCTGCAAACACATCCGCCTGCTGCCATCCGTCTGGCTGATAGCCTGCTCCGCACCAGCCCGCCTGCTCTTTTGTGGCATCATAAAATTCTCCCAGAAACATATCGTCGTTCCTGACAGGACCGTTATCATACGCCTGCCAGTCATCTCCCGTGACAACAATCTGGCTGCTGCCGTCCTCATAATATATCACAAGCTTAGCCTGAAATGCGATATTTTCTCCCCAGTCGGCATTTGACTTGTTATATCTTCCATGCCCAATCACCGCGCCAATCACATTTGTATCATCTAACAATTCTGTGACATCATATGTCCGATAATATGTCTCTTTACTGTATATTGACCGCCCCGGCGTCAGATATTCGCCGCAGACGTCCTTTTCGTTCAAATAAATCCTGTAATCCCCAAGTGCCGTGGCATACAATCTCGCGGACACAATGCGGCTGTCACTTTCTCTCTCAAACGCATACCGGAGCATCGGCGCCGGTTCCTGCACACCCGCAGTAAGCAGGAACCCGGAGTAAGCCTCGCACCAGCCATCTATTATTTTCGCATAGTACGGTGAAAAAATATGGTTTCTGTCATCATCAAAGTTTTCCTCATAAATCACAGTTCCCCTATCTGCGTCCGTCACAACAATATTATCATAATATGCATAGTATGCCCCTCTTGCCGTCCAAAATCCAATATTTCCTGCTTCTTTACCCTCCGGAAATCTTGTCAGCTCCGCCGCGAGAACCTGCACGCCGTCAACCGAGGCACTGACCATGCTTCCCTTAACATCCAGATCCACATGATGTTCTGTCCCGCAAAACGCCTCTGCACTGTCAAACAAATCGGGAAATTCTTCATTCAACACAACAGTGATTCTGTTCTCATCTGTGTTGGAAAGTTCAGCAAACGAGCACTCAGCCACACCACCCAGCGTGTTCATGTCAAACCGCAGATAATCCCCATACTGATTCGTGTCCATCCCCCACACAAAACCGGAATGTGTCTGTCCAGTGCGCACATCATAAGCTATGTGGTACTGCTGCGCGCCGCTCGTTTTTTCTCTGTTCTTTCTGATACCGATCCACGATGCACCGCCCCAGTCATCATCGGTCAGTCCCATCTCAAAAGAAGCTGTATCAGCATTCTGCATCCGGTTTCCATTCTCATCCCACGCACACACGCTCCATACATATCGCTTTCCTGCTTCCAGCGTCTCCCCGCCATATGGCACTGCTGCCGAGATCCCGGATTCCGTCCTGCCGCTGTCCCACACATACTCCTGTTGCTCCAGCTGTTCTGGCGACTCTGCCACAAAAATCCGGTATGCTGTCTGCTGACCGGCGCCACCCTGCATTCTCCACCCAAACACCGGCATATCTTCTATTCCCATGGGATTTTCCTTGTAGTTTACCGTGAGGTACGTCAGACTGCCAGATACCGCATCGTCCAAGTCAGCTTTACTGCCGCATCCTCCGCTTATCATTCCCATCATCATCACAGCAATCCACACTGCCCTTCTCCGATATCCCCGAATCATCTGCCCTTCTCCCCGTCTTTCACTCGCACATTTTGACAACCCATATCCCATTAATCTTCTGTACACAGCCCTCTTTGGGGTACACTGGCATATTCCTGTATATGTCAGTCTGCATAATTGCCTCTTTCTTGTCAAATCGCAGGTCCGCCATATCATACCCGACAAACATTTTAATAAAATTGTCCCTCACACTCATCGTTATCAGACCGTTTTCAAGCGCCACACCGTCAAGCTCCCTGAGATCCTCCGCGTCGAGCACGTCAACCTCCACGCTGCTTGGGTTATCTTTGTAATAGAACTCCCCAAGTATCTCAATGCTGTCGCCTTCCTCAAACCCAGGCGTCGTCTCTACCATGGCAATCACTCTGTTAAAATACTGCTGAACACGCTCTGTTGCAAAATGTGTCCTTAAGTATGCACGATTTGTAAGAAGATAATCTGTATAACTGCTCACAAATATCGTAAACACTGTGACAACAGCAATCACATAACGCAATGCATTTCTCCACTTTACAGACACAGGCTTTACATGCCAGTCCTCCATGCAGTACTCAAGAAGCGCCAGCACCAGTACATATATTAATGCATACGGATACAGCATCAGCATGGAATAACTTACATCGGGCGCCATAAAATAGATAAAAGCTGCCGCCAGCGGGACAAAAAAGCACAGCACTGCCAGCATTAGAAATGTAAGCATGTCCTTGTACATTTTTCTCTCGACTGCAAGATAAACAAAGAGCACAACCGCGAGCACACAGGTAAAAATATTTGCCGTCTGTGCCGTTTTGCTCACGAAGGCAAACGGTTTCCAAAGGAAATATTCCAGAAACCGCTTATAGCACCTTCCGATTAAAACCGGCATCTCACTGACGGCAATCTGTCCCATATTGCCCACTCCGCCGTATGTCTCATTGTCAATGTTCGGATATATGATATGCGACAGTTTCATATACAGGAGCACCCCCACCCCCAGCACCACCACACAAAGTATTCCTGTCCGCAGCACTTCTGGAAATTTTTTGCCATGGTAAATATCGGATATCATGCCAAGCAGCATCAGTGTGATCGCTAAACTGGCATAACTCTGGTATGTTCCGAGTGCACAGATCAGCAGCGTCATAGACGGCAGCCATCCAAAACGGTATTTTCGCAGAAGATACACAGAAAGCGTCACCATCAGGATGCCGATACCTGAAGTGTGCGCCATAAACATAAACGTCATCGTGCTGACTACACTGGGAAATGTCTCAAGGACCACCGCAGTCAGAACTGCTCCCGTAGTACTTCTTATCTGCAAAATTTCGAGAATCAGACATGTCGATACAGCAATACACAATATCAGCAAAAAACCATGTACCGCTGGCACACTGTACCTTCCGCCAAGCGGATGAATATACTTTAAAAACCATCTGCCAAGATAATCGCCGCTGCCATAGGTTCCCATACTGTTTGCGTCATCCCAGTTAAGAAACTTGTGGGTAAGCATGTAAAAATGAGTAATCCACCCTGCAAGAATACCCGATACAAAACATACCCTCGTGTGTTTCGGAATCCTTTTATTTATCTGTGCCAACAAGTCAAAACGCATCAAAATCATACTCCTCCTGTTCCAGCTCAAATGTTGTCCCTACAATATATCCGTCCGCCTCATAAAAATGAAGCCCGCAGTCCGCATATTCCTGTACCATATCCCGCACAAAAACAAAAAGGTATGTGTCATCGGGATTGTGCAGGCTGCTCTGTGTGTCCTCAGCCACACCTATCCCCCTTGCAAAATAGAAATTATTCATTGTGAGCATATTGTCATGAGCCCACTTTGCAAGCGCTAGTATCTCCTTGTTTTCAAAGCTGTTTGGCACCCAGACCAGATGCCGCAGACTCTCCCTCTCTGCAAGCTCTCTCCAGATGTCATCCTGAAACGGCGAATCATATGTTTTTTTTGGCGCAAACTGAACCCTCTGCTCTGCCAGCTTTCCACTGATATCAGCTATCTGCAAAAGACAGCATACCGCTATCACCACAGTTCCAACAGCTGCCGCCGTGTTTTTGTACCGGTGCCTGTTCTCATCAAAAATAATTTCCCACAATTTCGCATTGCAGACAATCGCAATAATATATATCAGATAATTTACTGGCCATATCATTCTTCCAGTCGAGCGGAAAATACTCCAGTAGTGTGTCAATGTACTGCTGTCAGTAAGCACAAAGAGCAGCCTGTCATTCCATGTCACCACAGGCGACGCTGCAAACACCACCAATCCAAATGCCGCCAACACCCCCGTCAGAATTTCTGCCCAATTCTTTCTGATGCATCTGCTCCTGTTCTTTGTCAGTTCTATAATGAGGAAAGCCGCCGCAGCAGAAATCAACACAAAAATCCCCAGTCCAAGGTAAGCAAACCCTTCATACTGTAGCTCGTGGTACATCGGAAGCGCATGAAAAAAACGGGAATACCCTTTTTCATTAAAAAATCCGTTTAAGTTGAAGCTGCATTCGCCAAGTCCCTTGTCATTTGATACTGCACGCGTTGAAAATCCCCCCAGCAGGTACGTGCTGACAAAAAGCATGCTGCCAAAAGATATTCCCGGAAGCAGGAGCTTCCATTGTAATCTTTTTTCTTTTATAAATCCGCATAAAATATATCCGCACAAAAATGCACCGCACATTGGAAGAAAGTACAGATGCACAGCTGGCGTCAACGCCCCCAGGATTCCCCAGCACAATATTGTTTTTTTACAATTCCGATAGTCCTTTCCATGCCTGACAAATACGTAAATCGACGCAAGAATCATCCAGTGTCCGCCAAGTGCCGTATGCTTAAACATTCGCTCAATGACAAGAGGCGATACCACAAAGAATACGCTGCCGATTAATGTCTGCATTTTTTTCACCGAAAACGCCCGGAGTATTTTGGCGGAGAAAAAGCCATGTAATGCAAAACTGGCAATTCCCCACCATCCGAAATACTGAAATGTATCTGGAAGGACAGGCGACAGCACTTTAAAGAAAACAGCTAAAAATGGAATTGAATCAGTAAAAATAACAGAAGTGAAAGATGGGTACGCCAGATTGTCCGTAAGCCCGACCGGAAATGTCCAGTCGCCACGTCTGTAAAAACACCAGCCCAAATAATGCTGTGTCAAGTCTCCCTGTCCCAGCAGCCAGTCATCATAGACCGGATTTAATACATTCAGTCCATATATCGCTATAAATGCCACAACGCCAATCATGGCAGACAATATATACAATACGCTGTCGCTATCCCTTTCTCTGCGCATACTTCCCTACCTTTATTTATGATTATCACTCTTTTGTAAGTATTTAGTATCATTCTACCCACTATTAAAGTAAAATGCAAGAAATTATTAACGCAACTTGTATTTCCGTCAAATTCATTCTATAATCTATAATATGCCTATGTATATCTGTAAACATTCAAACACAGACTAAAGTTTAATAGCAGTTCAGCCTTCGGCTTCCTGTTACAGGCATCAAACCATGCATAACCACTTCATGGCGGCTTGATGCATCTCAACCACTACGCTGTTTCACGGACTTTGCACTTGATGTAAAGTATGTCAGCTTCAATTATTATATTAGAACGGGAGATTACTATGATATCAGTATTATTAAACTGGCTTTATATTTTTATCATCACATTTCTGATTGGACTGGGTTTTTTTAAACTGTTGTCGGTCCTCCTGAAAAAACAGCTGTCCTTTTCTTTTTTCTCCCTGATACTGTGCGGTATTGCCGTAACAACTGTATATACTCAGATGCTCAGTATCTTCTGCAGAATCGGACTGCTTGCTAATCTGCTGCTGGTTGTACTCTGCATTTTCACGCTTATCATATATCCGCGTTCTTTTTATATCGAATATGTGAAAAAGATTAAAAAAACCTTTTTTTCATGGCAGGGACTACTGTATATTGGTCTCATCCTCTTTATCGCCTTTTGCACCTCACGCGGTACAATTCACACAGACACAAGCCTTTACCATGCACAGGCTGTCAGATGGTATGAGGAATATGGCGTCGTAAAAGGACTTGGGAACCTCCAGTGGCACTTTGCATACAACAGCTCTTACTTTGCGTTTGCCGCCCTGTTCAGCCTGAAATTCCTGTGCGGTCAGTCGCTTCACTGCACCACTGGTTTTATTGCCGTTATCCTCATATTATGGTCTGTGCAGCGTCTGCGCGGCTTTTTCACACACACCGGTCATATGACTGATATGTGCTGTGTCGGCATTCTTTTCTATGCCCTTGTCAACCTGACAGGGTGTATCTCCCCTGCATCTGACTATGCGACTATGTACATGGCGCTTTATCTGATTGCCCGCTGGTGCGAGACGATAGAACACGACCGCAATAATGTTGACACATTTGCACTTTTAAGCGTTTTCTCGGTATATGTGATGACACTCAAGCTGTCTACCGGACTGCTTGTACTGCTCGTAATCTTCCCGCTTGTATGTCTCATCAGAGCAAAGCGGACAAAGGATATTTTTGTCTATCTTGGCCTCGGCCTGTTGACGGCAGCGCCTTTTCTTATCCGGAATGTCATCATATCGGGCTGGCTTTTCTATCCATTTGCCGCAATTGACTTATTCCGGTTTGACTGGAAAATGCCTGTGAGATATGTCAATATTGACTCCTCAACCATAAAGGTATGGGCAAGATGCCTGTATGACCCCAATCTGATTGATATGCCTTTCCGGGAATGGCTCCCTATATGGTGGGCGGCCCAGGAACGTTATTCCCAGATGCTTATCCTTACAAATATACTGGCACTTGTCTTGGATGGCGCCGTACTGCTGCACAAAATCAGGACAAAAGCCCGACTATGCTGGAACACCATACTGCTCAATCTATGCACTTTTTCCAGTCTGGCGGCATGGCTGTTTCTGGCGCCCTTCATCCGATATGGACTTGCCTTCCTGCTCGCAGTGCCGATGCTTTCTGTTGGAATGTGGCTGGGAATGTGGCCTAAAAAGAGTGAACCGGACAGCTTTTACAAATTATTCTCGGGCTGTGTCGTATTTGTCATGTTTTTTGTACTAACGCCATACTGGGATCACTATTTTGTAGATGATGTTGTGTTTATCAAGCAAAATCTGACACAACCTTATTATCTCTGCCAAAAGAATTATGATACTTCCGCGATGGAAGAATATGACATGAATGGAATCACCATATATTGTCCGAAAGAAGGACAGATTACAGGATATGACTACTTCCCCTCGTCTTCTTACGGCTATATGATTCACACCACTGAACTGAGGGGAAATTCACTGAAAGAGGGATTCCGGTCACTGGAACGAGAATAATACCCTTTTATATTTCTCACCAGTCTTATCCCATGAAAAACGCTCTACATTTGCCAATCCTTTCCGGCGAAGCGCACTGCACTTGTCATTGTCAGCCAGTATGCCGACAAGTGCACGTGCCACTTTGCCATATTCTTCAGGATTGACATATACAGCCGCGTCCCCTGCCGCTTCCGGAAGCGAGCTTACATCCGAGCAGACTACAACCGTTCCCAGCTGCATCGCCTCTATCGGTGGGAACCCAAATCCCTCTATCAGGGACAAAAACAAAAAAGCGCTTGCACCATATATCAGCTGGTGAAAATCTTCATTTTTCTCCACGTATTTAATGCAGGTAATCTTTTCCATGGTCAGTGCATCTGAAGTAAATTCACTACAGTCATCTATCCCTACAATTTTAAGCGGCAGCGGATTATCCGTCATATGGCAGTATTTTTCATAGCTTTTCACGATGCCCTTGGCATTCTTGTGCGGAAGCGTTGACGTAACTGCCAGAATATATGCCTCGTCCGGCTCGGCAAATTCTTTTTTTGCAATAGCATTATATCCGTTTGGAATGACGACAATTTTGCCGTCGGAAACATGTGCATATTTCATGATATCCTGCTTAGACGCCTCGGATATTGTGATCACGTCATCAGCTTTGCGCGCCGACGCTTTCAGGCGCGACATAATATAAAAATTTTCAAATTTATTGAAATAATCGGGATAATGTTCATGATAGTAAAACGGTATCATGTCATGGATGATAACGCTCTCTCTGGTCAGATGGAGCATGGATGCATACCCTCTTGGGAAAAGCACCTTGTCCGCCTTTTGATTTCTTGCGCGGACACTCACTTCAAAGAGTTCCCACAGAATGCAGGTTATCTTGTTCAGGGGATTTTTGTGAATCTCAATAAATTCCACATTCGATATGTCAAAATCTTTCTTATTATATGAATTTCCGAAAACAATCAACTCATTTCCGTCACTGGATGCAGCAAGCGCCCGCACAAGGTTTAGCGCAAGATTATAGATACCTATGCTCTTTCCCGCTCCCTTTACCAGTTTAAAACAGTCAATTACCAGTCTCATGCCCCTTTACCCCCATCCATATTTTCATATCAGTAGTATATATCAGAGCATGTCCTCACGTCAACTCATGATACCGTTTAATTTAATAAGTAACTTCACCGTCATGGTCAATGATTGACACATACTCAACACCATCAATTCCGCCTAGTCTCTGGACAAGACCACCACCATCCTTTATCCGCAGTTCCATGACAATGCTTGTCCGCTCAGGTGTAATATTTCGTGATTTTACCTTGTAAAATTTCGTGTATTCCGAGACGATGCTGCTGATATCATTCTCCAAATCACAGTATACGCCCTGAACCATCAATATCATGGGGCTCTGTGCCACAGGCAGCCTGTCCAGCACAAATATCATGATGGTCACCAATGCGGATAAAATTCCGGCAATGTCAAACAGCCCTACACCGCATATTATGCCGACTGCAAGCGCCCAAAACATAAACACCAGATCAAGCGGATCCTTCACCGCAGTCCGAAACCGCACAATCGACAGCGCACCCACCATACCAAGGGAAACCACGATGCTCGACTGGATAGTAACAATGACCGCCGCTGTAATCATTGCAGTAGCCGCAAGCGCCACATTAAAACTTTTGTTATAAAAGTTTTTCCTTGAAAATATTCTGTAGATAAAGAAAATATACAACGATAACAGCATTGTGACGCCGAATATAATAAGAATCTGCCCGGCTGTAAAATCAGCCATACTCATATTATTTAAAAATGATTTCTTAAAGACATCGTTAAAACTCATAATTTATTTCCCCCATATTTTCTACAGATATAGTATTTTGAATATGTTGTCTGGCGCAGCTTTTCTGTCTGTATCGCAGCATATAAAAAATCCGGAATCAGCTCGTCAAACTTTACTTCCAGAATATGCTGGTTCAACGGCATAACAGGTCTTGTCACTATCCGGTCTTCCATAAACCGCTCCACATCGCTCCCAGATCTTATATTCATGTCAAATGTTACCCGCACATTTCCGTCCCTGTATACATAGGGTATCCTGTCATACTCCACAATCACCTTTGGACGCAAAAGCCTTTCATTCTGCCACAGGCAGAACTTTCTGTAAATGTCAGCATCTATGGCATCCATTTTCAGTGGTCTGCCCTGCACCATTTCCCAGCAAAGCGCCTCATCTATCCGGCACGAACTTTTTCTGGTCTTTCCCTTTTCCTTTCGTTTTAATTCCAGCCGAATATAAGACATATTTGCATTATATACTCTGACTCTGAACTTCTCTCTTGGATCATTTCCATTTATATTATCATACAGACAACTGTCATGGCAGTCATCAAAATAAAGGCTCCTTACCACATATCCTTTCCCATCTCCTGTATATTTATCAGGCTGCATCAGTCCCTCTATATTATTTCCTATCAGTGCAAGCTGCTGCCCGGAACAGATATACTTGTATTCGTGCCTGTATTCACTCATTCCTTAGATACCCCCATTCCATCTCCAGGAAATCAAGACGTCTGTTGATAAAATCTACCAGTTCTTCCACCTTAGCATCCCGCAAAGACTGTTTTTCCGCAAGCTCCTCCGTCTGTGGAAAGGTATTCCAGCGTATCATATTGCAGTCATTGGATCGATCAATCCGACGGCTGAATCCATATATCAACTCCTCCGCACCCTGTCTCAATTGTGGTTCAAGCTCCTCAAAAAATATTGTGGCTGTCTTCTTCCGGAAATCCTCATGCTGGTATAGTGCATACCAGATATCAGAGTCCTTTTCCTGCATGGCGGCATACAGTCCAACCGGATCATGCAAGTCAATCCCATCCTCTGTTATCCCTGACGCAGCAATTGATTTGTCGTAATCCCAGCATGGTCCGGCATAAAATTTCGTGCTGACAGCGTCATCATATTTATAGATGTACTGACTTGTAAAGGATGCATCCAGATTCTTGACAAGCTCCTCCACAAGATATTTCCGCGCAAAAGAATCCATATCAATGTATTCACTGTACGCCTTTCCTGTATACGGACTGTATCCATCCTCCGAAAACACTGCATCCTCAAAATCCTGATACAGCTGCGCCACATAGGAAACCTGAGCATATGATGCATATTCAGGACTTGCAAACACAACAGGCTGCATCCTCGATGTCAAAAAGCCGCTGGCTTCCAGCCCATACCGGTCGCTTGTCTCAAGCTCCAGCAGATACCCGCCGGATATGTCCTCCGGCTCCTCTGCAATCCGATACCCTTTCGTGCTGAAAAGCCTTCCCTGCTGCTCCATAAAAAATTCCATATCTTCAGGGTTCGATACCTTATTCAAAGCCTCGACTTCCTCTTCGAGATTCCTGATATTCACCCTGTTTTTTCCGACCTCCACTTTCTCAGACAGCAGGTAATTGCCGATAAAATTACCATTCATATACACATCCACAAAGCAGACATCCGGCGTATAGTCAAGTCCAAGCATATGCGCAATCGAAAAAGCAGCCGCATTTCGAACCAGCGTGTCATCAAAGGCATTAGCTGTCAAAATCCACTTCTTTGCCGCGCCCATCCCAAACAAGTCTGCTTTCTTACACAGTTTTATCGTGTATGACTTCTTTTCGGTGTCCTCATAGGAAGAATTTCCGCGGCAGCGGATACGCTCAATGTTCCCCTCGAAATAGTTGCGCCCCCGGCTGTCCATAATCATCATTCTGCCGGATTCCTCCTCCTCCTTTGATGCATGTATGCGGTCGGCAGAGCCTGACTCTGTTTCCACGAATAACGCCGGAATATCCGATGTATACCATACATTCAAATCATGTTCAGAGCATTCACTCCCCTCCGTCCGGACAATGTGCTGTCCTTCCGAAAACAAATAAGACTTTCCGTTTTGTATTCTTTCTCCATCTACAAAAATTCGTTCTGCACCACTATAAGTCACATTTAGCTTTTTCCCCTTCACTGCCCCCGGAAGAAAAATATTATATGAGTTATCTGTCACATTTTTCCACCATCTGACCCAGAGATTGTCGCCAATCCAGACTTCAGATTCAAACGTCCCGCCGCTAAAATGATCTGACTCTGCACTTTTCATTATGGCATGTGATTTTCCAGCATTATCCCATGTCACGATACCGGCAGTGAGAAATGACATCAGGATCAGTAATGCAAGCTGCACGTAATATCTATTCACTCTTCTCATTTTATTTTACCCAGTTTTCCCCGCTTAAATTTTGCTATAAATTCAGTTTAAAATTATAAGATATTAACCTTTCTAAATCAATAAACTTTATATTTTTTTCCTTAATTTAAGGTAATCTTTATTTTACTCAAAGGTTTTCTTAATAATTCTTTTATACATTTTTATATATTTTTATACATATAAAAACACCTGGTATTATTTCCAGGTGTTAAATGCCCACTTTTTCCTGTAACTGAAACCAGGTGCTTATCTATCATACAATTTCCTCATCCAGCTTTTTAAAAAGCGCACATCGGAAAAAATCATCCAATGAAACATCTAGCCCATCGCAAATGATTTTGATAGTCACAATTCCGGTATTGTTACTGTTGCCATTCATAATATTTTTAAGGGTCGATGGCGGCATACCTGCCTCGTATGCCAGCTGCGATATTTTCATATTCTTCTCTTCACATAAATCTCTGATTCTCGATACTACTGCTTCTTGTACTTTCAATGATTTCCACCCCAATGCATATTTTGTAAAATTTCGTTATGATAATACGTACACTTCCATTTTATAAAATATGGCTTCACATTCAAGACTTTACATGGTCTTTTGGGGGTATTTATATAATTTCTTTATGAAAATTGCGCAGAATTACCTTATCCTGCCCGTAAACAGGCGCATTCCACCCTTTGCCGCTTTTTTGTGATGCAACGCTGCGGAGAGCTATTCTGTCCGCTTTTGTGACGCATCTTTACCGCTTTCAATGTTTGTTTCCCGCTCAATATATATGGGACGATTCTTTACCTCCATGTAAATCCGTGCAAGATACTCCCCAATCACGCCTAATGTAGTAATAATCACACCGCCCAGAAACAGCAGGACAATCATAATACTGTTATACCCAGTTCTGGGGGCAAGGGGATTTCGCAGTGCGGCAATTCCGATTGACGCTGCATACCAAAAGGATGCAATGGTAATGACAATGCCCAGGTACACGACACCGCGCAAGGGTGTTGTCGCAAATGCAATAAATCCATTATACGCATAGCGCAGCAATCCCAGAAAGCTCCATTTCGTATTGCCGGCGGCCCGCTCGACATTCTCATACTCAATCCATTTATTTTTAAATCCTACCCATGAATAGATTCCCTTTGTAAAACGTTCCCTCTCAGACATTGACACAATCGAATCCACCACAGTCCTCTTCATCAGACAGTAATCCGTACTTCCTGAAATCAAATCAAGGACAGTAACATGGTTGATAAGCGAATAAAACGCTTTCGAAAAAGCACTTCGTACCAAAGGTTCTCCTTTGCGTGAGACTCTTCTCGCTGTTGCCCTGTCATATCCTTCCTTTTCAATTGCATCAATCATTTGAATCAGCAGTTCAGGGGGATGCTGTAAATCCGCATCCATAAGCGCTACATAATCACCAATACTTTTGCTTAGCCCTGCATAGATTGCAGATTCCTTTCCGAAGTTTCTCGAAAGCGCAATGTATTGTATTGTTCCTTTCTCTGCCGCAGATGCTGTCCTTTTGATTTCGTTTAAAGTGTTATCTTTACTTCCATCGTCGACATACGTAATGATAAATTCAAATTCAGGCAGTACCTCAAAAACCGCCCTTACAGCCTCATAAAAAAGTCCGATACACTTATCTTCATTATAACATGGTACGATTAATTCTATTGTTTTCATGTTTTTTCCTTCGATATAATACGCCATTATCGACAAAATTATACTAAAAACGGCTAACGCCGAACAACATTTGTCATTGGGATGTATTTCTATTTTTACTGCATCAATTATAACCTATTATTCCCAAAAAATCCACAATATTATTTCCATCAATTTCACGCACCCATATCTTACGTTACAATTCACACCAACGCCAGTTTTCATCAGCTTATAAGTTATTGAGGTGTGAATTATAACAGATTTTGCACACAAAATGCTAAAAGGCAAGCATTTTGGCGCATGATTCCCACTACTTTGGCGTAGGTGTGAACAGTAACTATCTTACACCAGCATATAGCTTCATTCCAGTAAAATTTACATTTCAATTCTATCCTATTTCAAATATTCTACAACAAGTATAAATAAAATATACAGATAGTAAAATGCCCTAACAATTAAGAAGCAATTTCACCATCTGCGTGAAACCCATCCTGCAGCCCAATGCAGAAATTATCCAAAACAATGAGGATATATCACAATCCCTTTTATATATGAGGTGTCCTGCGTATAATGCCCCTGAGTTTATATCGTGATCTATCATAATACCATATGAGTCTTTCCAGTTTTGAAACCGGATTAATGGGCAACTCATTCAAACTTGGCGCACACGCATTGATAATCATTTTCTGATGTTCCCCGCTTGTCCGCATTTCCTGTGGATAAGCGAGCAAAATGGAAATAATCTCATAGTTGTTTGCCGGTGAAATTCTGTCAAAATCAATGATATCCATTGCCTGATTCAGGTCGCTAAGCCAGCATCCGAGTCTTTGCTCATAGTAAAATCTATCGTACCACGCCATTTCCTGATTTCCTTTGTTTTCTATATCCCGCAGCCATGTGAGCACTGACTTTTTATGGACATCTGATTTCCTCAGATTTCTCCATAGCCATTTATTCAAAGCTTTTTTTCGCTCATCAAACCCAACACATTCCCCAGCCATGCTTTTTTTATAATATTCTCTGGAAATCTCAAATATCGACCCATGCAATATAATGTTCTTCTTCTTTCCTTCAGGATATTGACCATAAGAATAGGAATAAAGATTAGGATTGCGCATCATTCCCATAGAATGCTTTAAAATACTATTCCATTTATTTTCATCCCACTGTTTCATCCTGCAAAAATCCCACTTTATATCCAACAGTTCTGATACCTTGCAAGGAATTTCGCGGTCAGCATTACTCAGACCTGCACCATGCGTTTCATGCGTCCGTTCCTCTGTATATGCGGTAAAGGGAATGTTTGCTGTCTTGCACCATGCACACACGCATCTTGAATCAATTCCTCCGGTCAGCGGAACCCAGATACCATCATATGTTTTGGCAACTTCACAAAGCATAAACCTAACATATTCAATCAATATGCCAGTCAGCTCAGAGGGGTTCATACCCTTATAAATGGGATTCCACTCAACAGCATAAGGACTTACGAACTTGTCTCCAAAACAGTTCAACCGCTCATACTGCATTAATCTTTTAATTCCTTTATAAGGGGTATACGGTCCAGGATAAAAATCCCACGTATCTCCTCCTCCCCTGAAATCCAGTTCATATTTATTTACCCTAGGAACCTTATACTCTTCAGCAATAAGATGGATACTGCTGGAAACAATGCGTCTGCCCGACCTTTCCAGATAGAATACTCCTAAAGAACTCGTTGCATCCGTATATATAATTCCATGTCTGTATACAATAAAACGTCCTGCCCATTTTTCAATTTGTTTTTCAATTGGACAATGCGGATTTTCTGCAACAGGATAATCAGGACTAACAGAAAATACATGTCCTAATATGATGTTATCACCCACTTTTTTCATTGGTAAATCCTTGTGGTAACTTAAAAACAAACCACAATCCAAAAGTATGCTGAAAAAATCCTCTTTATCTATCCTCTTATCGCAGATAATAAACTGACGTCTGTCTATATCCATTCTGTGCACCTCCATATTAATCTCCCTGGCAGAAACTTTCTGCCATAGCAAACCAACTCTGGTCTTATTCCATCCCATCAAAAGCAATTTTATACAGATCAAACGACTTAATCAGTTCGCCATAATATCTATTAATAACAACTTTTTCATTTTGGCAGTTCAAACACATTTCATGTATCTTAGATTGAAGAACACTTTCATCGTAACTTTTTAAATCCATCACATACCGACTCTGACATAGCTGTTGTGTCAGTTCCTGATATTTGTCAGCCCATCCAATCACCACACACGGTGTCCCTGCCTTGTACGAGTGCACGATCCCATGGTATCGGGAAACAACTGCAAAGTCAAAATGCTTGATTAGTTCAGCATACTCTATGCAGTCTAAGTCCTCATCAATGTAAAATACATTCTCACTGTCCTGAAATTTTTTGAATAACGACTCACAGAATTTCTTATCACTGTCACAATGACGTATGATATAAACCTTTTTGTTTTCTTTTCGTAAGGCTTTAATCGTTGATACGTATATGCTTTCACCGTTTAAATCTGTTGAATGTGTCTGCAGTTTCTGATTTGGAACCACAGCCACACTTCCATCAGCAACTTTGTATATCTTCATAGACGCCAAATTTCTATAAAAATCTTTCGGTCTTAGATCATTTCCCAGCAAAACAAGATCCGGTGATAAAAAGAGATTCTTAACATGAAACTGTTCTTTCAAATCATCAAACCCAGCTTGTTCTCTGGCAAATATCTTTTTTGGATATTGCAGGATTGCTTGAGCCTTTACTTTCAATCCCCATCTATACCAATTTGGAAAATCAAACGGTCCAAAAGACTGCGGCATAATCACTACCGGAATTTTGTGCCTTTTCATAATTTCTATATTTTCCAACCATGCATAATTGTCTAAAGGTCCGAACTTACTTGAGAAATTAAACCCGCTCGCATCAACGCACAAATCTGTATTTCGCAATATTCTTTGCAGCCTCAAAGAGTTTCGTCTGCTCTGGATTCCCTTAATACACCCGGCAATTCTGTACAATCCCCCTTCTACATAAAAGGAATCTGCCAAATAAAATGAAACTGCCCTTATTTTATACCGCTCCCGATACCTTTTTAACTGTTCTTCAGTATTTTTACACAGCGCCACGACTTTTTTGTCAGACCATTTCTTTTGCAGATAATAATACAAATGAAACATCATTGCCTGTGCACCTTTATTATTAAAATTAACGCCTGTAATTATGATGTACCTCATCCTGCAACCTCCTAAAATATTTTACTTTTGGCATCGGACGTAACCGTTTCCTGTTACAGGCATCAAGCCATGCAAAACCATTCCATAGCGGCTTGATGCATCTCTGGCACCACACTGTTTCACAGACTTTGCGGTAAATGCAAAGACCCAGGCTGAACTGTTACCTCCGGGCGACAATTTTCTTCCATTCCTGTTGAAAAATTCCCTTTAAATAGCAAAATTCAGGTGTTCTGTGATAAAAGATAAAGTATGCCCCATTTGGAACCAGTAATGCAATCAATCCATGCACAACAAGTTTTGGGATACCGTCCAAAGGTATTATCCTCATCAGCAATACCGCAATTACCCCTGCACTAAACGTTACAAGAACTGCTTTTCCATACTGCAAAAAATACTGGATGAATGGCATCTTAAACACATTTCGATAAATCAAAATCGGGTCATACCACCAGGTTGTGAAAATCCAGCTCAAAATGGTTCCCAAAATAACGCCTGCAAGTCCAATCCTCATGACCAATACAACCGAAATAAAAATATTCAGGACAGCCGTCATGACCGGACGCACTTTTCCCTTCCAAAAAAGTCCACAGGCATCTCTGTATATAAACGAGGTTCTTTGAAATCCGCATAGCATAAAATACAAAACCTGCAAAAATACTAAGTCATTGGAAAATGTTCTGTCTTTTCCAAAAAAGAGCCGTATAACCGGATTAATAAATATCAGAATGGATATCCCAATAAAGGAGTAAACCCAGTAGCACAGCAGTTGAATGCATCGAAAAATAAATTCATTTCTCTCACGCGAATCCTCAACAATAAGATTTCCTATTGTTGCGGTGACTCCACCAAACAGCTGCATAACAACCTGTGAAATCCCAGAAATCACAGTCTGGTAATTTCCGTACAATGCGACTGTTCTCACATGGATAAATGCTGATATCAAAATATTGTCGATTGAACTCATAAGTGTCGTATTTATTTTAAATAAGGACATTCCGAAAACATCCTTGAGAAGAATCTTTTTCTCACTTGCACGAATCATTTTGATATCAGTATCCCTTATATACGGATATATTTTGTCCACCGTAATGGAAACCATGATATTTGTTAAGACATTTGATAAAAGCCCAATCGCTGAGTAAAGCAAAAAATTTCTGAAAATAGCCAGTGTAACAAGCTGAATTATCGTAATGAAAACATTGCTTATCACCTGATAAAATTTTATGAGATAAAATTTTTGGTCTGATTGCAGCAAGATACTCTTGTATGCCCAAAACCAGTAGGACGTAGCAGACTGAAGAATGTATAACATATAAATCGCATTCAGATTTGCCAAATCCACGCTCCCTTTAATCAGCCCCGGCAGAAACGGAATCAGGCAGAGTCCTACTACTACAATGACAAAGCCAATTAAAAAATAGATGCGTTTCAGAAGGTGCATGATCGACTTGATTTTTTCTGTGTTTCCTTCTGAAAGCGGTTCATACAAACTAAAGCCAATTGTCGTTCCAATTCCAAGTTCAGCAAGGCTTAAAATTGACAAAATATTTGTAAAAAGGCTGGAAATACCCAAATATTCATCACTAAGAAATTGAATAAAGACAATACGGCTGACAAATTGCAGAAAACCGGCCAAAAGAGTACCCAATCCCCCTGCTGCTGTATTTACAATTGCATTTTTAATTCTCATTTGCCTCTCCATTATGTTCTTCTGTAAAAATGAAGCCTTACAAGAAGCCAGCCACAACACATTTCTCCAAATTTGATAATACGTTTCCAACGCATAAGAGCATATGCATGTCTTTCACCTAATTTCAAATCTGCAAGCTGTCTATCATACTGTCTCCGGACTTTTTTTGTCACTTTCCGTTCTGGCAGATCAAATGATGCCAAATCACTGGGAATCCCGTCCTCCACAGTTCGCCCTCCATGCTTTTTTGCAAACAGCAAATTATTCATCCACTGATTTTCCAGTCTCTTATCTATATGCTGTGAGCTTTTGATATCTGCATACTCTGAGTCGAATGCCGCAAATTCTTCCATACAGTATTCCCAAGCCTTTCGCCCTAAAGCGGTTCTTACAATCATATTGCTGGATCCCTCTGAGGAATCATTCTTTTTGGTATAATTGTCTCCGACTGATAAATCTGCCTCCACATTCAGTTTGTCCATACAATACAGGCATCTCTCCTGCCGGCAGAAATCACTTACAAGGGCTTTTTCTCTCGCCGGAAGATGGACATGCGTCCCATCCTGAAACTCAAGCCGTATATTTCCCGTCCATCCGCCTGCCCTTTTATCCCGAAAGTGAAACGCCCTAACCGGACTATTCCAATGCTTTAATCTTTTCATATATTCATATATGGAATATGTCATTGCCTGATTGCAAAACAGTCCCACTATTAATATCTTTTCGCGGCTGCGCCCATTTGCTTTTAACGCATTGCACAGTCCATGTACAGCGCAGCTAGTTCCTACAAAAATAACCTTTACTGCGGGATTTTCTAAGATGTATTTAACTGCTTTTTCCTGTGAAACCGGAAGATATCTTGACTGCTGTGACCTTTGAAGGCTGTCCCCTTTATAAAAAGGTTTCGTCTCCATCTGCTCTTCATAATTGTAATCCGTCACCAGAAATGCAATATGATATTGCCCGTCCTGAAGCAGTTTCCGTATCATCGCAGTAACCAGACCGCCACTTGAAGCATTTTTTAAAATCCTTTTATCCTTTGCCTGAACAGAAAAGCACGCTGGGACATCTTTCTGTTCAGCATGATACGTGTATGAATACCCTGGACATACTTTAAGACATTTTCCACATCGGATGCATTTTTCATCATCAATAACAGGGAGATATGTCTCTTTCTGACGCTCAAAATGTATACATGATGTCGGGCATACTGCCGCACATATCCCGCATGATGTGCATAATCCCTCCTCTGTTGTACTGTTTATGTTCTGAATTGTTTCTGTCATACATCAAATCCTTCCCCGGCATTGAAAACAGGTGTACCCGCAGCTCACCATCCCCGAAGTATCCTGATTATCCGAAACCATATCCGGGGATACCTGTTCCACAATAAAATGCTCCAATAAACGATATGTTCTTTTGCTTTTTTTCTCTTAATGCCACGCAAATCATTCATATGTGTATCGTACAATCTGCGCACCTCTGAAAAATAGTGCCGCCTCTCTTTTTCATCTTTTTCATAGGCATATACCATAAACCATGAACGCAGCAGCACCAGATACCCGCCCGGAAGAAGCATGTCATACACATCCTTCCATCCAAGCTGCTTATAATATGCCAGTTCTTCCTCCAAAGCATATATATAATGCCTGACATGAAGAGACACCGTGCTCTTATGGCATAAGGAGGACGGTGATACCCGGTATAATATGTGCACCTGATTCGTGACTACTATTTTATTCGCCATTCCGGCGACCTTGCATGCACAGAACGAATCATTAAAGTAATGTGTGGGAATCTTCTCCTTAAATTTCACAAATTCAGCCGCCATTATATCCATGAAATCCCGCCTGAACAGCATCCCCCAGAAAAATCCAGGACGGACATCCACGGTCGAGCGATATTTCAGCCTAAAATCATGGCCAGACATCACCTGTGGTTTTCCAAGCGTGTCGCCAGACTTATTACCCTCCCAGTTGTAATTGCTAATTTCAGAAAAATCGCTTAAACGCCTGTTAAACGTTGCGACAACGTCTGCATCTGCATAACGGCATGAAAGTGCCATAATATCTTCAAGCAGGTACGGACTCCATACGTCGTCGTCATCTGCCAATATGACGTAATCCCCCGTCGATGCCCGATAGCCTGCTTCCCTTGCAGCAGATGCCCCGCTGTTCTCCTGATGCAATGCCCGCACTCTTGAATCCTTGCTTTCATACTGGCGCATAATTGCCAATGTATTGTCTTTTGAACCATCGTCTACAAGAATCAGTTCGATTTTATCATATGTCTGTGCCAATATACTGTCTATCGTCTCACCCAAAAAATCATCACCATTGTAGGAGCCGACTATAACGCTGATTAGTGCGTTCGCTTCCATTTAGTTTCCCCCGCTAAAAACATCCGTTAACCATATGAATACTTGCCATTGTCATTCTTAAAAATCTTTTTTAAAACCTCGGCAAACGTTATGAATAATACATAATAGGTATATACAAAGTGCATCAGAAAGGATATGTCTTTCTGGCTAAAAACCATTTTTACAGAATCCGCGAACGGAAGTATCATTGAAAGTGCATACAGCACAAACAGCCATTTTCTCCGGCTGTATTTTCTGTCATTCTGCGCTTTGGCAGCATAGCCAAGCATGTTTCCACCGTTTAAGTTGAAATGAATTTTAAAACGGAGCTTTTTGAGGTAAGTTTTGAGTCCGGCATTGGAATAATGATAAATATTGTCCCCCGGAATGCAGCCCATATAAGATGTCTTTTCCAAAAGCTTTTGCGTAGAGAGATTTACAAATTCCGGAGTATCATATTTTTCACCAAAAAGATCCCTGAATTTGCATATATCAAATGCTGTGCAGCCTCCATCTCCTATCGGATATCGGTCTCCTTTTTTATATTGATATACAGACCCGCAGTCCGTCTGCCGATACAGATATTTTTGATTTTCCCTGATAACAGAACCTTTAATCTGATACACGATATAGCTGAACGGATCCCCACAGTAATTCAGATAAGCACAGCTTATGCCGCACCCCTTTCCCGGAAGCAGCCTGTCTGTCAGTATGCAGTATACATTCGGATTGTGGTCAATGAATTTTTTTCTGTCAGCAAGCTGTGTGTCACTGATAAACACCTCATCAGAATCCTGTTTAATGATCCACCGCCCTTTTGCCTGCTGATAGCCCAGCCGCTTTGCAGCCTCGGGCACTCTGTCTTTGTTGAATATCACCACTGCCCCATAACGTATGGCAATTTCTGTTGTCCTGTCATCCGATCCGCCGTCAATTACGAGGATTTCTATCCTGCTCTGATCAAATTTTTGTTTTCTAATTGATTGCAGCGCCTTTTCAATTGTTCTTTCCGAATTGTAGGCTGGCATTACAATCGAGAAAAAAATATTATTTTCCAATCAGACCACTCCTTTAAATCTTCTTCTGTTCGGCAATGAGACGCCATTTTATGCCTTGGTTTTGCAGCCGATTTGCAAAAAGTATACTTTTTTGTAAGTTTCATTTTTCCCATCAATGATACAAGTTTACACCAAATTCATGTCATTTACAACATAATTTTCACCATTACACAATCATTTATTCAGCATATTACCATTTCCCTGAAACTTACAAAAAAGTATACATATATGTTGGATGCATTTCAATTCAACAATGCATATGGAGTATTGCAAAACAAATGAAAGGAAGGAAAATTTCGTGGAGTCAGACAGTATTGTACTTTCCAAACCCCAGAGTAAAATTATCTGGGTCATGCTGGCAATCAGCTGCATCAATTTCATAATTTTACAGATATCTTCGCAGACATTCTGGCAGTTGTTATCACTGAAGCCAGTCTATGCCTTGGTGAATCTCGGGATTATATCCGCATTTACAGGTATTCTGTATGTCTGCACAAACAGATTATGGATTTCAGAAATGTTACTTAGCGGAGTTTGTACAATCTACGCCGCCATCAATATATATGTCGTTGAATTTCACGGAACACCGCTGACGATTCCCGAATTTGCAAATACGCGGACAGCACTGAATGTTTTAGGCGGATATTCTTTCATAATGATAAAGCCGTTCATTTTACTGGCTGCCGTCTGCGTATTATCAATTATTAATTTTCCGCTCATAAAAATGCTTAAAAACAATGCCGGTTCCCCAAACAGCAGTTGGCATTCAAAAACCCTTGTTTTCTTATGTGCAAGTGTATATATCATCGGAATACTGCACATGGACTTTCTGACTGCCCCTTTGCGGGAAGCATGGCATTTTAAGGAAGCCGTCGGCAAATACGGGTACCCGTTATATTTTTTAGCAAGCGGCTTTAAGTATGAAATCACTGTACCGGCTGGATTCTCTGAGGAAAAACTGGCATCCATTCCGGTAAATGACTATTTTGAATCACAAACAGGCAGTATGCAGACCCCGGATATAATACTTATCCTGAATGAAACCTTTTATGACATCTCCCTTGTGACCAGCATCGAAACAGATGCCAATTACATGGGTACATTCTATGACATGGATAATACAATATCGGGACATGTTGTAGTCCCTAAAGTCGGAGGTGGGACAAATAGTTCAGAGTATGAATTATTAACGGCCAATTCGACTTATCTGATGCAGGGTATTACGCCATTTCAGATATTAGATATGCAGGACTCTGCCAGTGTTGTATCCAATCTGAAAGAACTGGGTTACCATACAATAGCTATGCACCCGGCGTTTCCTGAAAATTATGTGAGGAATAAACAATATCCAAAGATGGGATTTGATGAAATCCATTTTTTGGACGATTTTACAGTCAGGGATTACTACGGAAAAAGATCACATGTTATTGATGCCTGCGCATATAATAACATGATTCAGTGGTATGAAAATGCATTGCAGCAGGAAAAACCAGTATTTAGTTATTTGCTGACCATTCAGAACCATGGTGAATGGGACACAAACCCATCCGAAGATGATATTGTGCATGTCATTGATTATGAGAATAAGGTATCAGCGGAAAAACTAAATGAGTTTTTATCCTGCATATCTTTGTCGACAGACGCCCTAAACAATCTGATTGGATATTTTATGAATAGCAACAGGCCTGTAGTATTATGTATGGTGGGTGACCATGCCCCATCGTTTATCGAAGATATTACAGATAAAAATATAGACAATAAAGCAGTCATGCAAAGGGCTACTCCATTTGTTATATGGGCAAATTTTCCCATAGCTGAGAAACAGGATGTCATGATAAGCATGAACGAGTTAGGTCCACTGCTTTTGCAGACTTCTGGGGTAAAAATGCTGCCATATTACAATTACCTGCTGGAATTGGGACAAAAGGTTCCTGTCCTGACAGGATACGGAAATTATATCGACAAGGACGGGAATATCGGCGCCTATACAGACGAAGGCAGATACAGCACGGATATACAGAAGTATTTCTGGCTGGAATATAACAATTTGCAAAGGACAAGCTTAGACAAGTGGTTTTCAATCGAATGAAAGTGAGGTGGGAGCAGACATGCCACAGCCTTTTTTTTCCATTATTATAGCAACATACAATTCGGAACGCACACTCGGATACACATTAAAGTCAATCCGACAGCAGTCCATTGACCAAAATGAGCTGGAAATACTTGTGGTAGATGGTGGATCAACTGATTCTACCAGACAGATTGCAGCCAAATACAGCGCGGACGTGTATGATAATCCCAAACGTCTGCCAGAGCATGCAAAAGCAATCGGAACCAGTCACGCCATCGGGCATTACATTCTCCGGATGGATTCGGACGAAGAATTTTCTTATCGAACACAGCTTCAGGAGAAAATGGGGTTCCTGAGAAAACATCCTGAGTTAAAAATGCTTCTTCCTAACAGATATATACGCGGACGAAAAGAAATCTGTGGTATCTGTGCAGATTACATGAATACATTGGGCGATCCGTTTTCTTACTTCATATACAGCACCAAAAAAGATAAATACGAGACATATCACAAAAACATAGTCAGTGAAGAAGGAAAATTTACAATTATGAAATTTGAACCGAATGATATATATCCATTGGCTGACAGCGGTACATCCGCACTTTCACTTGACTATATGAGAGAAAAATATCCGGATGCGTATGACACCATCGAATTTATCTGCAGTGCCTATGACACCATTATAGCAGACACTCATCTCTGCGGCTGCATCAGAGATGATGATATCAGGCACAACTGCAGTTCGTCATTCAGGACATACCTATCCAAACTTAAGTTCCGGGTGATCAATAATATCTTCCATAAAGGGGAAAGTGGCTTTTCCTCCAAAGAAAAATTTAACAGGAACTTAAAACCAAAAAAAATTTTATTTTGCATTTATGCGTTAATCGTTCCGCTTCCGATACTGGACAGTATGCGATTATCAATTGTATATAAAAATCCGACATACCTGCTCCACTTTATCTACCTCTATTATATCTGTATTCAGACTGCCCTGCTGGGGTTTATTAAAATCACAGGTGGAAAGCGCAGAAATAACGCATATGGAAAACAGGTATGAATTAAATTATATTAAAATGTGAGGATAGCATCGTGAAAAAATGTGAGCTGAGTATAATAATTCCGATTTACAATGGTGACCGCTTTCTAAAAGAGACTTTGGACAGTGTGCTAAACCAGTCATACAAGGATTATGAACTGATACTGGTTGACGACGGTTCTACAGATGATACCGCCCGCATTTGTGACCTGTATGCGGCAAAAGACACCCGAATCAGAGTGCGCCATCAGCAAAACGGAGGAATGTCAAATGCCAGGGACAATGGATACAAAATGGCGCAGAAAGATACGTGGATTGCTTTTTTGGATGCGGACGATATTTTTCATCGTGATATGTTCAGGGATATGATGAAATACAAAAATTCGGATTTCGTGATTGTCTGTTTTAAAAATGTCCTGAGCAGCAAAATATCCGACTGTCCGTTTGATATCCACGAAAAGCACATTAAGAATATCAGCGGAAAGGAAATGCTCTACAGGCTATTTGAACCGGAAAAAAATAATGGAAATTTCAGTATTGTAGGAATGCTCATTAACAGAGATTTTTATGCCAAAATGCAAAAGTATATTTACAATGCCAAAGCAGTTCTTCCGCAAAACTATCTAAATGATGTATACTGTGTGCCACGTTTATTTTTTTATGCAGAAAAGGTAACCTTACTCAACAATGCATACATACACCGCAGAATATCCAGATATACAGACAGCCGTTTGATTAAGCCAAACGCCCTCCATTATGAATTGGCTCTGGCAAATAAAATGAATCTGGAATTTTATAAAAAGCAAGGATGCAGGTTTGCATATGAGAAGCACCTTATTGGATTTTACCTTGTAATATTGAAACTATGGTACCAAATTGTTACAAGTGAGCCAGATCTCAGTAAGCAAAAAAAATATGTAAAACTAGTTGAAAAATACTACAAAGAATATCACGAAGAATTGGTGAAAATAAGATGCAGAACGTTCAGGGAGCATATCATCAAGCGGACAATTCTACTCTGGGGCGTTAACAAGACATTTTGGAAAATAACTGTAGGAAATATCAGGTACGGAGTTCTGTACAGGATTCAGACTTAATTGTCGGAAACAAAAAAGAAGATGCCATGGATCATGGCGCAGAGGTTTTGAATATGAAAAATATATTAGTAATCAGCTGGCATTTTGCCCCGCGGAATACCATCGGGGCAATCAGATTTACAAAAATGGTAAAATATCTGGCAAGGACAGGCGAATATCATTTCTGGGTTATCTGCAGTTCATTGAACGAAGGAGACATCAAAGATGAATTACTGCAGCGTGACATGGACGGAGCAGCCCAATATGTTACAATACTTCCTGTCTCTTTGAACAGAATGCACTTGGCCGAGACGCTTAAGAGGCATGCAGGAAAAATGTTTTGCAAGTCACAGGAAAGCAATGATACAAACAGAGCCACACTTTCTGCTGTCAACAATATAGTTTTATCAAAAGAGAAAAGTATCACAGGACGACTAAAAAAATTTTTTGGAAAAACCCTTATAGCCATTAATGATATCTATATTTTTGTATGTGATGACATTGCATTCGCCCAAAAAGGAGTAAAGCTTTCCAAAAAACTTCCCATGGATAAGATGAACGCCATGCTTACTACATGGGGGCCTACAGGAAGTCTGCTTCTTGGACTGAAATATAAAAAGCGCAATAAAAACTTAAAATGGATTGTTGATTACAGGGATCCGTGCACTACTTCAGGCAAATTACTTGGATTGTATCTGCGTTATGCTGCTTACAAGGCGGATAAAAGTGCTTCTTATATTACAGGCGCTGGCAGGACACATATTGGTTCGGGAAAATATATGAAAAAGTTTCATATGATCCGCAACGGTTTTGACAAAGAGGATATTCTAGGCCTAACGCATTGTGAACACAGGGATAAACTTTGGATCACATATACCGGAACAATATATGACGGGAAAGACGACATCAGGCCATTGTTTCAAATTTTGCATGAACTGGAACTTGAAAACTTGATAAGCCGGGAGCATATATCCGTTGTGTATGCCGGAAATGACTATCACATTATTCAAAACCAAGCAAAAGATTGTGGCATGGAAAACATATTGATAAATAAGGGAAAACTTTCCAGAAAAAAGGCGCTAGAACTTCAATACCAGTCGGACATTCTCTGTGTGCTGGCATGGAATACCTGGAATGAACGGGATGTAATGAAAGGGAAATTTATAGAGTATTTTATGATGAAAAAACCGATTTTTTCGATTATATCAGGAAATGCAGCCGACAGTGCCGTCAAAAAGATAACACAAAGAGCCAAACTTGGATATGCCCTAGAAGAGGCCGGCGGTTCTAAAGGCCACGCAGAAGCCAAGCAGTGGATCTTATCCAAATATCAGGAATTTATGATGAACGGATGCCTTAAATGCCACTCTGATGAAACATTTCTGAACAGGTACAGCAGCGCCGTGATGGCAAAACGTTTCAAAGAACTTATTGATGCATAGTATAAATAACAACGACTGAAAAGGAAAATATACCCACTTATGAACTTAGCAAGAGCCCAGAACGCAAAAAGAAATATTTATTCAGGAATCATAAACAAAACTACAAAAATTTTTCTTCCGTTTTTTATCCGGGCATTTCTGATACAAAAATTAGGAATTGAGTATTTAGGCCTAGACAGCCTGTTCAGTTCTGTCCTGCAGGTCTTAAATCTTGCAGAGCTCGGATTCGGAAGTGCAATTGTATACAATATGTATAAGCCCATTGCCGAAAACGATGAGGTGACAATATGTGCCCTGCTGAAATTTTACAGAAACATCTACCAGATAATGGGTACGCTCATTTTTGTTATCGGTATGATACTTATGCCATTTATCCCTCATCTGATAAACGGAGAATATCCCAGTAATTTAAATGTCCGTGCATTGTATTTCATCTATCTGGTCAATACATCAATGACTTACTTTATGTACGCATACAAAACAGCACTTTTAAATGCCTATCAGAGAGTCGATTTATTGAATAATGTGAGCACATTTACGTCCATTGTCCTGAACATTTCCCAGCTCATAATCCTCTACGGGCTTAAAAATTATTACTTATTTCTGCTGGCAATGCCCGCCTGCACCTGTCTTAACAACATCATTAATTCCATAATCGTGAAAAAAATGTATCCCAGACTTATCTGTAAGGGACTCCTGTCTGCCGAAATTAAGAATCAGATTAAGGAAAAAGTTCTGGGTCTTGCTGTCTATCAGTTATGTTCTGCATCCAGAAATACATTTGACAGCATATTTATATCCAAATTCCTAAACATATCATTAACCGCGATATATGCCAATTATTTGTATGTGATAGTGGCCGTACTCTCATTTTTATCCATTATAAAAGACTCTATACTAGCCGGAGTAGGAAACAGTATTGTACAGGAAAGCGTTGAGAAAAATTATAATGATATGAAAAAGATAAACTTTATTTACATGTGGCTTAGCGGATGGTGTACTGTCTGTTTATTGTGTCTGTTCCAACCGTTTATGGAACTATGGATGGGCAGCAAACTTATGTTTGATTACTCTGTTGTAGTTTTATTAAGCATATACTTTTATGCACAAACCATGGGCACGATCAGAGCCTTGTACTCTGATGCCAAAGGACTGTGGTACGAAAACCGGAAAAGGACGATTGCGGAGAGTATTTCCAACCTGATTTTAAACTTTATTCTTGTACAAATTATGGGAATACATGGAATTATTTTTGCCACCCTCATTTCTCTGATTATTTTTGGATTTGGACTTAGTGCAAAAATCGTATTTCAGTGTTATTTCAAAAATGGAAAACTTGGCGAATTTTTTCTTTCCCATCTGCGGTATGCTGCAGTCACTGCTTTCATCAGCGTCATTATGATAATATTGTGCAGTTACATCACACTAAGCGGAATCACTGGTCTGATACTAAAATTTCTAATATGCTGCACGATACCCAATATAGGATATTTCATGATCTACTACCATACTCAGGACTACAAAGATACCATTCCATGGCTGCTGAAAACTTTTGGTCTTGACAAAAAACTTTCAATATTCATGCCACGATAAAAATAGCACATCCCATCCTCACATATGTATAATAGATAAAAATGACATTTAAGGAGGTAATAATTTATGACTTATGGGTATGTACGCGTAAGTACGAAAGAACAAAATGAGGACAGGCAGCTGACAGCATTACATGAAACCGGCATTACAGTAGAAAGAATCTTTATTGACAAACAATCGGGGAAAGACTTTAAAAGGCCGTCTTACAAAAAACTGATGCGGCGTTTAAAAAAAAATGATGTTGTATACATCAAAAGCATTGACCGCCTTGGACGCGACTACGAAGAAATATTGGAACAATGGCGGATTCTGACAAAAGAAAAGTATGTGGACATTGTCGTTTTGGATATGCCCCTTTTGGACACCAGAAGGGGCAAAGACCTGATCGGTACATTTCTAAGCGACATCGTCCTGCAAATCCTTTCTTTTGTGGCAGAAAATGAACGTTCAACTATTCATCAGCGCCAGATGGAGGGAATTATAGCCGCAAAAGCGCGAGGTGTGCGATTTGGCAGACCACGCATGCCTCTGCCGGATAATTTTGAAGATGTATGCGCCCGCTGGCGTCTTGGCGAAATCTCTGGATCGGAGGCAGCAAGAACGTGCGGAATGGCACTGTCAACATTTCGTTATAGGGCATCATTGACAAACGCTTCATCCTGCTGAACAAAAATTGCCGCTCCAAAAGCCCGACTGCACTTTACTGCCTGCACAACGTATTGCATATTATCTTACTTGGCTGGCATTTTTCCAATAAACATTCCCTCTGATATCTTTTATAGTTCACTGCAAACTTATTGATACTATCTGTTTTTCCTGAGTACATGACTGCATTTTCCCCAATGCCTTCCTGCCGCTCTGTTCTCTTTCTCATGATAAGGCAAGGTTTTCCCATGTAATGCAGTTCCTCCTGGTTGCTGCCCCCGTCCGTTATCACATACTGCGCCCCCTCAAGCAGCTTCATGAAATCAAAATAATCTACCCGCGGCATCATCACAAAATGTATATCTTTTTTCAGCTTGTCAAGAATTCCAAGCTCATTAAACTTATTCTCCGTAATTTTATGAAGGATCAACACACATTTCCGCTCTCTTGCAAGCGCCCTGATCTGCTTTACTACCTGCCTCACAAAATCATTATTCATCAAATTTTCCTGCCTGTGCATGACAAACACAAAATAATCTTCTCCCTGTATATCTTGCACTGCTTTTGTTCTGATTTCCATTTTTTTTGACCATGCCAGACTGTCCAGAATCGTGTTGTACTCTGTATTGACGACAATTCCTTTTGCATTACGCAGATTCTCTGTCGGCAGACTGCCTGGCGCAAAATGTACACCAGCCAGTCTGCTGGTAATTAACCGATCTATTTCTTCCGGAAATGGATTGAGCAGATTATGCGAGCGCAGCCCTGCCTCAACGTGGCAGACCCGCATTCCCAGTTTTTTGCCGACAAACGCTCCCATCATTGTAGAAACTGTGTCGCCATGCACAATCAAATCAGCCCCGCTCAGCTCAGCTGTATGAAAATGCTTCTTAATTATCCGCGGTGCCCTTTTCTTGACACTAAGAAACCAGCTCAACAAACCTGCAGCACTTTTTTTAATGTCTGTTTCCTTTGACAGTTCAATAAATTTGCCATTTAATTTCATAAAATCTATAATACGGCTTTTCCTTAGGTCATTTTGCCCTGATGCAATGATATGACATGTTTTTCCAGCATTTTGGCACTCTATAACAACCGGAAACACTTTTATCAGCTCAGCCTCTGTTCCTATAAAAAAATATATTGATTTGTTCATTGAAACCATTTCTCCTATCTTTAACTAAAGATTAAAAACTATATATGCCTGCAGACTTTATCAATATGCGAACCATACTGCTCCATAATCTTAGGAACTGTTAGTAAATGACTTGTTAATCTGACGCCGTATAAATGTTCGTTCTGCAAAGAAGGTAATCGCAGGCGCAGCAGGCTACGTCAAGATTAGCTGATGCCGCAGATGGACGTTTAGACAAGCCAAATTGATAAGTTATTTGTTAACAGTTCCTTACTGATAAAATTCACATAATCGTTTACATACCATATGATATGCCTTGCATTTGCAGATCAATTTATCTAACACCAAAAGCCTTATATTATCAACACACACACTCACTGCAAATATAACAGCTATAACAAGTAGAGAATACCCTATAATGTTTCCATTTTCAACAGACGCATCTACCTGAAAAATGCCATTCCACATATATCTATAAAATGCCGGTGTCTGATGAATAACATACACAGCAAATGACGCACGTGAAACCAGGTTCACAAACCTATTGTACCCTGCCTTCCAGTTCTTGAATGTAAGAAAGAGAAAAAAGGAACATGCAAACCCCAAAAGAGACTCATAGTGGCCCCGATAATAAGTATACAGATAACGCAGCGGTTCCAATCCCATAGTATCTGCCAGTATCCTCATACTACATAAAATAAGATAACTCAATATGAACCATAAAAAACTATATCGCTCGATCTTTTGGCAGAATGGCATTTGCCCGCGTTTATATAGCCCTGTAAAAAGATATAAAAAACAGAACCAAATCAGTTCACTGAATGCCGGTGTTGTATGCCCTATCGGAAATAGTGTGGCACAGCCTATAATCAAAATCGCAAATAGTTTTACTGCCTGCCTTGTTCTATGCATGTTTTTTTCGGTAAGCATCTCATTTAACCATGGTGTCAAAAGGAGCAGACAGATATATTCTGCGCCAAACCATACTGGTCTTCCGAAAATCGGAAAAAATGCCTGAATCAATGTTATGGTACTGGCATCCTCACACCCAATTCCAAAGCATATCACGGTTATCGCAACAGAATAGATAAAAATCTCCAACCATAGATTGATTACTCTCTCTGGTCGGAATTTACTATCTACCAAAAACCACGCCCCTATCATGACAAAGGTGTTGCAGACTAATCTTCCGGCTGAACCAATTAATATACAATAATAATAAACGATTCCGTCCCCTGTTCCATATCCATCCATATTAGTCTGACCAGTAATATGAAATCCCACAATCAAAAACATACATAAAATACGCAGCCACTCAAAATTACTCTGACGTTTTTCCATAAAAATTCCTATTCCAGCTTACATTCCTTACTATTCGCTTATTTTTCCAAACAAATCCTCATTCTCATAATAAACCGAATCAACCATAGCGCCGTTGGATATTAATTCATACTCCACATTTTGCCTTTCTGAAACATTGACCTGATAGCGCCTTTTTATCCTTCCATTTGTCAACTGCGTCACCTCACCGTCAACTTTCCAGTTTACTTCCATATCCTTCAAATTCTCACCAGAAAAAGTAACTATATACCTGCCTTCATTCAACGGCAGCGTTGTTTGTTCCGCATCCACATATACAGCTCCAGCCACCCTTTTAACTTCTACCTTATACAGCTCCGTAAGAATGTCTTCCCTGCGTCCTACAGAAAAACCTATTTGCGTATTTTGGAGACATGTAACCTCGGCTGTTGCGATATCGTCTCCCTTACTGCCAATCCTTATGTCAGTAATATCCGGATTGTCCACAACTGCTAATAACAGATTATCTTTTGCTGTTGTCGTAACCTCTATTCTGCTAGTTCCTATTGGCAAATCTATGTTATATACGATCGTATCTGTAAGCTCATACCCCATACCTGCCGTGTCCATAATAATTGCCGTGTCAAACCGGATATCATAATCATACATATAGATTGTGTCTCCATTAGAATAAATATCCGTATAATCCCCCCTTACATTCTCTATATTTTCTGGCGAAACCGACATTTCACTGCCGGCATCAGACACGATAAAATTAAAGTAATTTCCCCCATCTGTATAAAAACCATCTTTCTTACTGCAAACAAGCTCATCGTCTTGAATTGTGCCGCTGCAGATCACATACTCTGCGTTTGTCGCTGCCGTTATCGGATTTGACTTCCAATAGCTTCCCAATCCGTACCTGTACATTTCCCCATGCGATTTTAGATAATCAAGCTCAACTGCATACGAACTATTTACAATATCTTCCGCCGGAGCAAAAATCGGATTGATATACCCTATAGTCAGCAGGATAAGTATTCCCCCAAGAAACAAATTATTTGATATATTAGGATAAATCATCACATTTTCCAGACGTTCATCCATCCATCTTACCAGAATGACCACAAGCAAAAACCAGCATACGCTTGCATATCTGTTCATAGGAGCACTTGTTACACTATAATACTGTACCATTCCATTCAGAGCATTGACGCCAAGAGCCACCGTAGTACACACTACAGACAATGCATCCAATAACTCTACACTCTTAATTCCTTTTTTTATTATCACTTTCCAACGGTCAAACAGAGCAGCCAACGCCAAACACACAATGATAATCCTTATAAACCAATAAATGGAATTAATCTGAACCATTCCACCACGAATAGGAATATTCCACTGAACAAAGATAGAGCCAATAATAGATGGTATTCCTTTCAAGAAAAAAGTCTCCACATCTATCCAGTTAAAGTAATCCGCACCTCCGTAGCCACCCAGTACACCTAAAATTCCTGTCTCCTGTCCCAGAATTTTTACAGCAATTTTATTGACACAATTGAGCACACCTGCAACCAGTATCCCACCAAATACCGCCATATATATATATTTGCGCTTACTTTTATCCTGAAATAAAAAAATCACTAAATAAACGATTAGTGTCGCAAACAAAAAAACCAACAACAATAGTCTGTCATCTGTAAACACAAAAGAATATACAGCTATCAAACCGACAGCACACAAAATCCACTTTTTCCCAGTGTCCTTATAACATTGCAGCGCCCATATCGAAAAAAGTGTAACAAATGCCGCCACCATATGGTATTTATTTGTCTGTCTATATGGCAGAAGAATAAATACCGCCAGCGCAAGCATCCACTTTGAATCCCTTTTGTTCATTGTCATAAGAAGCGTAAAAAAAACTGCTATCCCATACCATACAGAAAGGTATGCAAGAGAACTAAATGTACCGCTTCCTCCAACATTCAACAGATAGGCAATCGCCGAAGAATAAAACCATGGATCCAAAAAATCTTTTATACTAAGCGATTTATTTCCTAATTCAAAAAAATTGTACATATATGCATATGTTGCTGCATCATCCGAATTGCATCCTGCCTGTACAAACTGTAAATATGCCAAAAATACCGACAGCATGACCATTATAGCCATCGTTATATATTTTCTCTTTTTCATCTCCATAATTTTTACCTCAACTGCGCTCTTTCTCCGCCTAAAATCTAAACAATTATACGCATTTCCTGTAATATAGTGAGCCAATTTTCACCTAAATATTCCCATTAAAATAAAAAACGTTTTTCAGCCAAAATGACTGCCAATTGTCAAAGTAACATCCTATTGATATTCTACCTCTACAATATGCACAGCATCGGGAGCATTTTTTATACGATACTCGACGGTACAGATTCCACATTCATCATCAACAGTAAATTTTTTATTTTCGCAAAAATCCTGTACAATATACTGCTCTTTGCCCGAAAATTCATCCGGAGTGATCACAATCCTGTACTCCATGCCAGATTCCCTGTTTGATGCGACATTCATAAATGTTTCCGAACCGGACTTCCAGTAATATATTCCATAAACTTCCGGTTCTGCACTCTGAAGTTTCTGCGCATAGGAATCATAAAAATACTTCTGATTTTGTTCCGCATCGCCTGATACCACTTTATAGAAAAAGTCTGTGAACAAAGCTGCACCCGCTGAATTTAGATGATCAACATCCCTGAAATATTCCAGCTTCTGTATTGGAAAATACTCATCTTTTGCAAGATTAAAATCATAAAAATCTAAACCGTATTCAGCGGCAATTCCCTTCATCTGATTGATATAATTATCATAATTCCCTGCACTGACAGGCTGTAGATTATACATCGGCGATATGAACAAAGTGACAGGAATATCCTTCCTCTGGCAATATTCAACCGCCTTGCGCAGATACAGCTCGCAGCTTTGTGCCATGGGGTTTTCACCTAAACTTTGATTTCTTTTCAATGCCCTGTCTTCTGCTTTATATACAATTTCTGAATATCTAAAGCCTTTGTCCAGATACTTCTCATATTCGTCTGAATATTCATAATCTCCAGTCACTTTCGTTTCAATTGTTGATTTGATATATTCATAATCACCAAGATGTTCGCGATATCTGCTAAACGGTATCAGGATATCAATATAGCCTTCCACATCATTGGTAATTGAAAGCATGTATGAGAGCTTATTAGCAGACCATTTCATACAGTCTGTGTTCTGCCAGTTAAACCACGGCTCCTGCGTAACCCGGTCGCTGTCCCCGCCAGTATTCCGCCCGTAATACAGCTCTATATAAACATGAGACAGGTCATTGTACTTATCCGCTTCCCTCAAAAGATAATATGTGCCGTTCATCACCTGGCCTGAGGTTGACAGATTAAAATTATATTGTCCATTTAGTTCATCCAGCAAAAAAGGATCAATGTCATAATACACATGCGAAGATCCTAGAAACAGATTATCAATTTTCCCCACATCCTGATAAAAATTGTGCCACAAAATGCGCTCCCAAGGCGGGTCAGCCACATAAATATAATTCAGACCATTGAAAATGACACAGAAAATTAAAATCCTCACCATGATTCCTGTAATTCTCCTAAGCCCTTTCATCTTTCTGACCGCCCCCTAATCTTAAAACTGAAAATAAATAAACTGTGCAGTATCGTAAAGTGTCCCATAACACCCATACAGCAGAATGATAAAAATCATCCCCATAATTACAACTGTCCGAAACCACCAATCCTGTTGTAAAAACAACTCCGCAACATCATGTCCCTTATATTTCAGATAATCCACAGCAAGCAACGCTACAATCGCTATCAGCAGCATATTCATGGGTTCCTGTGCCACGCCAAGTTCATAAAGCGAACCATCAAACAAAATCGTCCAGTTCGCGCAGCTGCACATATCCCGTAAAATCAAAAGTGCATCCTTTAATCCGCTTGCACGGAAAAACATCCACGCAAATGTCACAAACCCAAAGGTAAACAACATTTGACACAGCCTTCTGCTAAAACATGCTGCTTTTTGAATATGAGGATTCCCAAGACGCTTTTTTATTTTTTCCGTTAAGTCCTCCGCAACCTGCCCCATGCCGTTTAACAAACCCCAAAACAAAAAACTAAGCGACGCTCCATGCCAGAGCCCGCTCACTGCAAACACAACCATCCGGTTGCACTCTTTCCTCGCTGTGCCCTTTCTGCTGCCACCAAGCGGAATATAGAGATAATCACGAAACCACCCTGACAGAGAGATGTGCCATCTCCGCCAGAATTCCCGAACACTTCTGGCGTAATACGGTGCGTTGAAATTGTCCATCAGCCGTATCCCCATAAGCAATGCTGATCCCCTCGCAATCGTGGAATATCCATAAAAGTCACAGTAAATCTGAATTGAAAATAAAACTGTCGCAATCAAAATAAAGAAACCGGGATAGCCCGAACTGTCCGCATACACAGTGTTAACGATGATCGCCGCCTTGTCCGCAATCACCACCTTCAAAAAAAGACCATATAAAATCAGGATTGCGCCCTTTTTCACATTCTCATATTTAAAATCATGCGCCTCGTGCAGCTGCACCAGCAGATTTTTAGAGCGCTCTATCGGTCCTGCCACCAGCTGAGGGAAAAATGAAACAAACAATGCATAGCGGATAAAATTTTTCTCCGCATAGATATCCCCCCTGTACACATCAATCAAGTACCCCAGCGACTGCAATATATAAAAGGAAATCCCGACCGGCAGCAGTATCGACCTTTCCCATGTGATTTCACTCACATGGAATATTAAAAGTATGCGGTTAATCGTAGAGACTCCCCATGAAAAATACTTGTAGAAAAATAAAAGCCCCAAGTTCAGCACAATGCACACAACAAGACACAGCTTTTTATAGTCATGCTTTTTCCCACTGCTCTCCTTATGTCCCACCTTGAATCGTTCGATTAGAAGCCCTCCCGTGTATGTGACCATCGTACAAAACAGCAAAAGGAGAATGTATATTTGATTCCACTGCATATAAAAATAGCAGCTTGCACCCAGCAGCCACACGTAACGCACTTTTTTGGGCAGAATATAATAAATCAAAACCACAATCGGCAAAAATATCAAGTACTGCACCGTATTAAATAACATCTTTTGAAATTTACCCTCCACACAGCATATATATTTTTACGAGCACAAAAACACATATAAGTATATATTTTGTCATTCAAAATGTCAATAGCCTGTCACGTACACAATCCTGACGTATTTTATTCCATATGTTACAATTCACACCAACGCCAGTTTTCATCAGCTTATAAGTTATTGAGGTGTGAATTATAACAGATTTTGCACACAAAATGCTAAAAGGCAAGCATTGGTTTTATGTGTTATTACTGCCGCATGATGACACACATTCGAAACAGACAGCCTTTTTCTTAAATATATTCCGTACATCATACAGACAATATATTGTATATGGAATAATGGATATTGTAGTTGCCAATGCTGCACCTGCGGCGCCATACCGTGGTATCAACAGATAGTTAAAGGAAAGATTGATAACAATGACGGAAATAAACCACATAGCCCTTGTCCTTGCATGCCCCATGAAATCCAAAAAATTAGCATACAGTGACGACATGCAGTACAGAAAATAATAAGGGATTAGCAGGAGCAATATGCTGCCTGCAGCTCTATACTTGACCCCATATACAGATTTAATTGCGATGCCTCCAAACAACGCAAAACAAACACAAACAAATATTGACACCGCACTATTCAGGCTGTCAACCTTTTTAAATTTATTTTTTTTCTCT
Source organism: Lachnospiraceae bacterium (assembly GCA_029068555.1). GTDB lineage: Bacteria > Bacillota > Clostridia > Lachnospirales > Lachnospiraceae > COE1. Next base: position 69,488 of record JAIECJ010000231.1, on the reverse strand, counting down.
TCAAAATTCTCTTTTGTAATCACTGCCAATGAGGCGACAGTGCCTGTCCAGATTGCCATATTTACATTCGTGGCTTTTGATATAAGCTGTTTGGCAATTGAGTAAACCGATACCTGCTCCTTTGCACAGAACAATCCCAGCATGAATGTATCCATCTCCATAAGCACCAGACCGCCTAATGATGTCAGAACCAGCGGAACTGCATATTTCAAAATTATCTGCTGCTGCTGCAAATTTCGCATCCCCTTTTGTATCAGATGCAGCTGATATCTCCTCGCAAACATTAATGCATTACATATTAGAATTGCTACACCAGCGGCACAGTATCCACATGCAATACTTATTGGATTACTGCTTATCATCAAAAATGATATCGTAAAAAGACAATATGAAAAATATTCTATAAACGTAATCACACACAATCTCTTAAGTTCCTGAATCCCGATGTAAAACTGTTTAAAAAACTCCGTAAACGAGTTCAGAAAAACCATCCCGCTCATGACATACATCAGGGAACGCAAATTTGGATACAGACGCGGATACCCTATGCTGCCTGCTATGAATGGTGCAATCACAATCAATATGGCAGACAATATACTGCTAACACCCAGCCTGACACCCAATGCAGCACCAAGACACTGCTCCCTCTCATTGCTTTTTGCAATATGCACCTTAGATGATATATTTATGCCAAACCACCCCAGACAAAAAGCCATATTTGCTACCGAAAAAAAGAAAACCCATTCCGCATACGCATCAATCCCCAGAAACCTTGCATAAAACACATCTGCAATAAAGTAAAAAAGCATCGCAAATACTTTTGCCATAAATGACCACATAATATTGGATATGAGTATATTTTCTTTTGCGCCGTTTCGCTTATTCAACATCAACAGACTCTCCTAATCAGCCATTAATTTCTATTGTATTTAAATTTATATATTCTCCAAGTACCGCGTCATATCCCCGAGGGTCAAATGGCATCATTCCGCCGCATGGGGAAAAGGTAATTTCAGAAAAATATATTGCGCCGCCGATTTCATACAGATCTATCCTGACAAACGGGATATCCTTTGAAAGAACTCTGGCGATATCTATCATTTTTTGATAATTGACAGGAATCTGTGGGATTTTCGAAAAATGTTTGTAATCGCTGCGCTGGAACGGAGCTTCAGACAAATCCATATTATAAAATGATATCCGAGCTGTTGCATGGGCATCCAGACCTGCAGATACATACAGGAATTTCGGTTCCCCATGAAAACAGTAAAATTTGTAGTCAATCAGTCCTCTGCCTTCTCCGTCATGCATCATTTTCTCAATGACAATCCTTGGCTGAACATTTTTGTATGGATATTCCCGGCTTGCATAATAATATTTTCTTTTGAGAGCCTGATTTATTTTCTTACGTACTTTAGGCGTGAGATCCTGTCTTTTATGGCATAAAACAACACTTCCCGAATCATGAGTGCATTTGATGACAAACTCTTCTGGCAAGACATTTGTGTCGATATCCGCTGCATTTTCATAGACTCCCAGAAGAGGAATCAGGTATTCCTTCCCGATTTTATCTGCAACATATTCCCGCACCCTGTATTTATCCACCATAATAGAAAATTTTTCATCCCTGTTATGCAATTTTAACCACTGTATTTTCTCATTAAAGGTTTTGGGATTCGTTAAATTCAATTTTTTCCCTGTCCGAATTCTATAAATAAGCTTTAAGTAAAGCTTGTCCGGAATGATACTGCATATATTCGTAAACAATATATAAATTCTCTTAAAAAAAGATATTTGCATTAATTGAATAATCATGTCAATTTCCTTTTATCTTAAAAATCTGGTTAGCCAATGTGCGATATCCCTGCTGTATACTTGTTCCGTTTTTTCAGTATAAAATGGCGTATTCATAAAAATCTCAAAGTCTTTCAGATTATCCATACCATAAACAAAAATATTTCTCTTATCATAAAAATCCTCATTTACGATATGAGCATTATTTGTAACAAGCTTTCTACCGTTGCACAAAGCATCAAAAACGCGCAGTGTATAACCGGACTGCCCTTCATCTGTTATGTCCAACAGTATTTTCCCATTCAATTCCTGCTGCAGCATTTCTTTAAACCTGAGAATTTTCTTATATTTCTTATTTTTAAATGCAAGATACCACTTTGGTGCAGCAAAATACAGATTACTTTTCAACGGTACTGAACCGCTTAATGTTGCAACCATTTTTTCTGCATTCTGCATCCTTCGATTTTTATCCCTTCCCACAAAACTAATATCATATAATGAAGAATTTGTGTTTTTCAAATCACTATACCAGCTCGGACAAAAAAACTGGGAATTATATGTGTAACCATGTTTCCGGGAATCGTCAAAATCAAATCCCCATATTTCATAACCCATATTCCGTATCTTTTCATTGTCTAACGGTGTATGGTCACTAATTACATTCCAATAATACAAAATACATCTTTTGCCAGGATTATGTTCCTTGATCCACCTTAACAGAAACTCATTTGCGCCAGAGTCAAAAACAATGTTTATACTGCCGAGATTAACCATATTCCGGTTAATCCATATTTTCTTTAATGGCAGATTATACTGAAACCACATCACCCGAATAAAAGATAATATTTTAGAACCACTTCCCCTAAATGCCCACTTAATGTCAATATCCGGTTCTTTTGTATATTTCCATATTGAACTAAACGCGGACGAACATGTTATAATTGTATATTTCATTGACTGCCTCTCATTTTTTATTATTTTACTTTTCAAGGAACGCCAAATATCTGCGGCTTATCCTTTCCCATTGGAAATATGTCTCTGCTTTCGTCAGACTGCTTTTTCCCATCGTCTGTCTTAACGCTGTATCCACACATACTTTTGTCAGCGCATCTGCAAAAGAGTCCAGTTCGGAAACAATGCCATTATCCGTAACCAGTTCCTTGCTGCCCTCACAGGGTGTCATAACAATCGGAAGTCCACATGCCATTGCCTCGAGAACAACGTTTGGCATTCCCTCTGACAAAGATGGCAGAATAAATATATCTGAATCCTGATAATACTGCCTCACCTGTTCTTTATTCTTGTGCCCTTCAAATTTCACACAATGGCCGGTCTGGGTTTTCGCGACTAGTTCCTCCAGCCTTGGTCTGTATGGACCATCGCCAACTATTACTAAAACTACTTTTTTACCGCATTTCTGCCACACTTCACTTCGTACCTTTGACATGTCTGGTATAATAAATTGCAGCCCTTTCCCTTCTATCAGTCTTGATACAAATAGAATTTTGATTTCCTTTTTATCATGATTTTGACTTCCGGGAACAAAGTAATCTGTATCCACACCGTTTTCCACTATGGTTATCTCGTATTTGTCCTCAAACGCCTGTGCACGTTTCCAAAGCCCTTCACTGTTTGCGATAAGTCCATCTGCACGTTTCCAAATTTTTTTAACTACCGGTGTGAGAATCCTATAAATATATTTGAACCTTTTTTGTGCTCCCGGAATGTCTCCCCCGCCAAAACGGATAATATACGAAAGACTGTATTTATTTTTGAGGTGCAGTGCAATCGGTCCACTGGGAATGCCGAAAAAGACCAGACATTTGTCAAAAGAAGTCTTTTTCAGCAATCTGTCCGTGAATATCCATGCACTTGTGAAATAGGTAAACATTTCAAAAAAACTACTCTTTTCTTTATTACTGCGCCGACAGCGCACTCTGAAAATCAACACACCATCCGCAGTCTTTTCTTCCTGTGGCAAATGCTCATATTGTGCTGTGACGATAGTTACCTGATGCCCTGCCTGTGCAAATTCGCGAGACAAAAAATAGCACGCATTTGCACCGCCTCCGCCAATCGGTGGATATTCATGTGACAGAATCAATATTTTCATATTCTTAAATTCCCTTTTTATAATAGTTATCTTTACAATTCTTTGTTCTTTAGAGCGTGTTTGAAAAATGCTTTCTGCCAGATGTGCGCTACAATTTGTGGGAAATTAAATCATCCTACAGATGATTAGCCAAATGAAGGGCGCATAGCAGGCTATGTAACCTGAATTTGGTGCAAATATCACGCAAAGGGGTGAATACGGCGCTTGTGCGTCGTTATATGGATGGCTGGAATGATTTTTCAAACACGCTCTGGCACTCTTGCATACATACACTTCAACACTTCGCAAAACAACAGTTTAGCGAAGTATATATAATATTCTTTAAACAATTTAGCAGTCTTTGTTGCTTTTTCAAAAATTGCATATTATAATATCAAATATGTAAAAATGAATATGAATGCACTCATTACAGTTCAATCACCACTTGGCAGAATTGCACAACTACATTAACACTTCGAAGAACTGTTGTTTTGCGAAGTCTATACAATATTCATTTAGTACACAATTGATACCAATTAAATAATAAGGATTTTTATCATGAAAATATTAATCGTATCACATGAATACCCGCCTGTCGGCGGCGGTGGAGCAAACGCCTGCATGTATCTTTCCAAGGAATACACTAGGGTAGGTCATGATGTGACAATCGTCTCTGTCTGGTTCGAAGGACTACCAGAGACTGAAAATAGTGGCGGTGTCCAAATCATTCGCATTCGAACCAAAAGAAAATATAAGGAACACTGCAGCTTTTCTGAAATGGCAGATTATCTCTGTAAGGCATGGCCCGTAATAAAACGGCTGCAAAAAGAACAGCGTTTTGATATATGCCAGGTGTTTTTTGGTATTCCAAGTGGTCCTGTCGGGTATCTTCTAAAGAAAAAATATCATCTTCCATACATTATCCGTTTTGGCGGAGGTGATATTCCGGGATTTCAGGATCGTTTCGCCTTTCTCTATAAACTGCTTGGTCCCTTTTTAAAAGTGATATGGAACAATGCGGATGCATTGGTTGCAAACAGCAAGGGGCTTAAAAAACTGGCAGAAGATTTCTATGACAAACGCCAGATTGACATTATCTATAACGGTGTTGACATGGAGAAATTCTACCCTGGAAATATAAAAAAAAGTGGTTTAAATGACTTAAACATTTTGTTTGTCTCACGCCTGATTGAGCGAAAGGGACTGCAGTTTGTCATTCCAAAATTGCGGGAGATTCAGGAAATATCCCATAAAAATATCCATCTGACTATTGTTGGCGACGGTCCATACAGAAAAGAATTAGAAAAAATAGCTGCAGAAAATGCATGCACAGACATGATACGTTTTGAAGGGCAAAAAGATAAATCCGAATTGCTCAGGTATTACCAGATGGCAGATATTTTCATTCTTCCGTCCAGGAAAGAAGGTATGCCTAATGTCGTGCTGGAAGCCATGGCATGTGGTCTGCCAGTGGTTATGACACCCTGTGAGGGCAGCTGTGAATTAATTGCTGACAATGGCATCGTTACCCCGATAGATACTTTTGCTGAAACTCTCACAAAATTATGTGCGGATGAGGATTTAAGAAAGATTATGGGACAAAACAGCCTGACTCATATTGAAAAATTTTTCAAGTGGGAAATCATCGGCAGAAGATATATAAATATTCTCGAAAAAACGCTGCAGAAAGGATTTTGAGATGATAAGTAAACTGATAAAAATATCTTTTGTTAAAAGCCTTTATGTATGTTTGACCAATCTATGCAGCATTGTCCCAGACGAACCGTACTTAAAAATTCTTTATAGAATCCGGACAGGTAAAAAATTAAACTTAACCCCCCCCAAAACTTTTAATGAAAAATTGCAATGGTTAAAAATTCACAATCATGACGCCAGGTACTCTATTATGGTGGACAAGTATCTTGTACGGGAATACATTGCAGACAGAATAGGAAGCAGCTATTTGATTCCTATTTTAGGTGTCTATGACAATTCCTATGACATTGACACGGACGGACTGCCAGACGAGTTTGTCATCAAATGCACCCATGATTCCGGAAGCGTCATTTTATGCAATTCCAAACAGGATCTGACGGACGACGTGCGGAAAAAGTTAAATAAAGCGCTGAAACGGAAATACTATCATGCAAACAGGGAATATCCTTACAAAAATGTCAAACCGAGAATTATCATCGAGAAAATGATGCACAACCACACTGATAATGGGCTTGTAGATTATAAGGTGCACTGCTTTAACGGCAAAGCGCGCCTGATTCTCGCATGCGCGGACAGGGGGGCAGCGGATGGAATCAAAAAAGTATTTTACGACGAGGCATGGAACAAACTGGACCTGAAACGCCCGAATACCCCAAATGACTGCCAACTGGAATGTCCGAGGAACCTGGGTAAAATGATTGAACTGGCGGAACTGTTATCCCATGACATCCCCTTTGTGAGAGTTGACTTTTATGAGATAAACGAGAAGCTTTATTTTGGTGAGCTGACGTTTTTCCCGGGAAGCGGCATGGAACGTTTTGAGCCAGAAGAATATGACGCGATTTTGGGTTCATATATTGATTTGGGGAAATGATATTTATCGTATTTTATACAGGAGAATTTTTTCATGATCGACAAATGGAAAATGAGACTAAGAAATGAACTGGTTTCAAACATTATATGGTCCTTTCTTGCCAAAGTAATTGCGATGGTGTTTTATTTTATTGCAGATATATTTTATGCAAGGTTTTTAGGCATTGACATGTATGCGGAATGGGTCTTTTTTTTCTCGGTAGCCAATATGGCTTTCCACATCGGCTGGTTTGGTATCAATATATCCTCTAAAGTGCATATTACAAATAGCAGCAACAAGGATCATTGTCTTGGTGCCGCCTTAGGCGTTCGAATCTTTATCAGCAGCATTATATTGCTTACAATTTATTTAGCTGCGCCTTTTCTTGCAGGTAAAATTGGCTACCCCCATCCATATCCGAACCTTAAAAATTTATTATTTGTAATGGGTCTAATGGTTTTTTTTAATTCCTTTACAGAATTTTTTAAACACTTTTATATTGGAACGCAAAAGTTAAAAAGACTATGTGCCATTACGTTTATTGAGTATTCTGCGTATTGTATATTTTCAGTATCTTTTCTTTATTTAAATGATAATCCGACAAGCATCGCGTTCGGATATTGTGTTGCCGGTGTAATCATCTTAATCTGCAACATACTGACTATTTCCCAAAATTATAATGGCCATTCAATACTACAAGGAATAATTGATTTACAATTACAAAAAAAAATTCTTAAGTATGCAATTCCTTTGGTTCTTACATCAATTGGAAGTCTGGTTCTCATGGAAATGGATACTTTTATGCTGGGATTATTTGGTACCAAGCAGCAGGTTTCCACTTACTCTATCGCAAAACAGCTTGTCTCTAAGGCTACTAATGTAAATATGGCAATCTGGACAGGTACAGTAGCTTCATTAGCAATGATAACAAAAGAAAACTTTTATGAGAAAAAAAATAAATTCAAAAAGGTAAGCCTCTTTAATAATGCTGTCTCTATTTTTATTTGTCTAAGCTTTGCCCTGTTCGGAGGAATTGCAATCAAAGTAATATATGGGAAAGACTATATTGACGCAAGCAATGTTCTCTATTTATTGATTCCATATTACTTTTTGTCCTGTATGGCATCACTCTATGCAAATTTCTTGGATTTTATGGGATATGCAAAGATGCGGGCGCTTTGGTATATATCTGTTATTGTTATAAATCTGACACTCAATTACCTGCTGATTCCAAAATACGGCGCTGTCGGAGCCTCTATCGCAACAATAGTATCCATACTTCCATATTGGGGCTACTGTGTATACGCCGTAAGAAATATCTTTCAGAACAAGACTGCCCTCTTTCCCATTGAATAGTTTTTGATTTTTGTAAAAAACTTGTCTGATGCCCAAGTCCGGCATCAGACATTCCATTGAAACAGCATAAGATGCCTAATTTATAGATATCCTCAGATGTTTACGTTATTCCCAAATAAACTTTGTTATAATTTAATCTTCTCTGTATTCGCTGATTTCCTTCACACTGTAAGACGAATCCACATGCGTACCATAATATGTCTTAACCAGTATCTCACTCATCAGCCCGAATATAAACAGCAGCATTCCGATAATAATGAAAAAAACTGTCAATAATGGCGGAAAAATATTGTTGGACATTTTCCTTCCCTCGCAAAACAGTACAATAGACCAGATTCCACATCCACCGCCCAGAAGCAGGAATACAAATCCCATGCCGCCTAATAGATGCAGCGGCCTGGTAGAATATTTATTCCAGAACCAGACTGATATCATATCCACAAAACCCTTTATGGTTCGCTTCCAGTTATATTTGGTCTTCCCAGCCGTTCTTGGTCTGTGGTTCACCACTACTTCCCCAACTTTAAAACCTTTTATTTTCAAAATTGCCGGAATGAACCGATGCTGCTCACCATACAGATTAATATGATCAAAACATTCTTTTCTGTAAACCTTAAGGGAACATCCACTGTCATGGATGCCATCATGTACCAGAATATGGCGAAGAAGGTTTGCTCCCCTTGATGTAAACTTCTTCATAATAGTATCTTTCCGGTGTTTGCGCCATCCAGACACCACATCCAGATTATTCTCCTCCAGATACTGAATCATCATGGGAATGTCAGCAGGATCATTCTGCCTGTCTCCATCCATCGTTACAATATAATCATACTGCGCCTCCTTGATTCCTGCATCCATCGCTGCAGTCTGTCCGAAATTTCTGCGCAGGCAGATATATTTCAATGGATGTAACGTCTTACAGATTTCCTCTGTTCTGTCGGACGAACCATCATTTACAAAAATAATCTCGTACTCGTACTGGTTTTCCTCACAGACATCCTTTATTTCCTTATGAAGCTCGGCGACATTGCCCTCCTCATTATACACTGGTACTACAATAGATACTTTTGTCATTTTGTTTTCTCCTTAACCAAGACTCCACTGCATGTGAGCTAACTTATTGTCAATCAATGTTATAATAACCGCTATCCCAAAACATATTTGCATTTTTCAAACACGCATTAGAAAATTCGTTCCCAAATTTCAATATATTCCATTCTATCACATATCAATCTTAAGTCAATCATGCAGCTTATCAAATCATCTCCGTCCACTCTGCCAGCGTGTCAAAACATCCGCCTGCAATATAGGTTTCTTCAAATTCTTTCTTCTCAAGAAACAATATTTCACGGTAAAACTGCTCCTCATATTTTTTCTTCGTTTCCTGAACTGCCTGTTCAAATTCTGCATCATCATGAAATATCTGTGCCAGCCTGACATTTCTTGCCGGATTCCCTCTCTTAGGCGTCATTGTGTTGAGCGCACTGCTAATCTGGCGGATTCCCTCACCACAGTTCAGCGTATCATTGTAAACCATCAGCAGTCTCAATTTTTTCCCAAGTTCTGCTCTCTTTTTATTACTGCACAGTGTCTCACGCAGAATCATGTGGGTATCCGTCATTTTTATCTCTATCTCGTTGTAGTATTCTTTCAGATTAAAGTGATGTGTATTCTTAAACTCCACGACAATCTGATTATTCTGGTCATAATAATAGGCATCACATGATTTCAATTTCTCATCATGTCTGTACTTCTTACAAAATTCATCTTTTAACGCATCCAAATCGTACACTTCATATTTCTCTGCCTTGGCAGAAAGCAGCGCTCCGCCCTTTTGTGATTTCGATGTCTCAAATAAATTTGATACAATTTTACTTCTTTCGTACTTCACAAGTGCTCTCCATTCAAATCATTCTGTTTCGGGACATCTGTATCTTTCCGTCACATAATCAGGTTAAATGGTTCTGCCATCTTGTCATAGATAACTCCCAGATTATCTGACACATTTTCGCTTATACACATTCCTGTTACTGCATCTTTCTTCATGATATAGAAATTACACTGTTCCAGCATCTGGTATTGATTTGCATAGTACTCAATGGCACGCACAAAATACGGGCTGTGTGAATTCACATATATCTGGATGTCAAGTTTCACATTGAGAAGCACAAGTAATTGTGCAAGCTTTAACTGCCACTCCGGATGCAGATTGGTTTCCGGCTCGTCTATGATTAAACAGGTATGTTCCAGAAATGTTCCGTTTGCAACCAGATTTTGCAGTATCAGAAATATTTTCATTCCGGAAGCAATGTTGGATAATTCGATATTACCCTCACACCATTTGTCATAATACACAAGACGCCTTTCATCCAGTTGGATTTCCCCTTCAAGCACTTCACTAAACAATTTCTGTAATTGCTGCTTCTGCTCCTCAATCCGATTGTATTCCTCGGCGACAAAACGTTTTGGATCCTGCTCCTCCATCAGCAGTTTTGTCAGCTGAGAATTGGCATAGGATATTGTTCTGAACCGTTCGGCAGAATACAGCTTTTTGTATGTTTCCATGGAATCCATCAAATCCGGTGTGGTAATATAGACCGGCTGGGCAGATACAGCATCATATATCAGATCCATATGGACAATCTTATGATTCTGTACCCTTATTTTCGTCTTTGTATCCTCTTTTATATAGGAAATACTACCTTCTGCCCTGTTTTTGAGACAATTAATCTGTCTTTGAAATACATCTGCCAATATCGTGTTTGATATATATTGGCAATAATAGTTCAAATCCCTGCCTGCAATCTCGCTGCAGGTATTAAAAAGGCGGACAATCTCACGTTGCATTTTGTTTATGTCCCAAAACTTATCCGGCATATTTTCTTTTATAAATCCAAGCATTGCATCCAGAAAACAGGACAGGTTTCCTTCTGCTTTGTCATAATATCGCTCAACTTCTTCGCAAAAAAACTTGCCAGATATATCTGCAATAGGAACATACCTTCTCTTCCAACTCACGATACAGGTGCGAAAGCTACGCTTTTTTTGCATCTCTGCCCTTAATATTGCATTGTTTGACATTTCCAATATTGCATAAAGGCTTTTGCTGACTGTACTTTTCCCTGTTGCATTGTCGCCGGCAACAACTGTTATCCCCTGCATTTCAATGTCTGCCCTTTCCACTCTTGCAATATTATCTATAACCAGTTTCATATACAGTCTACTCCTCGTCAAATTCCTCCAATTTACTAGATAAGTCATCAAAACACACCGGACATAGGTATCCGTCCACCAAGTCATCCATTGCTATCAGATTATTGCAGTTTCGGCATTTGATTACCTCTCCGGCATCTCCGTCCTCAAAATCATCGTCCCAAAAGTCTTCCTCATCAAGCCTGCCATCATCTTCTTCATCCCAAAAATCTCCCTCGTCAGGCTCATCATCGTCTTCATCATCCACGAAATCGTCATCCCAAAAGTCTTCCTCGTCAGGAATACTGCCATATACATTATCACATTCATCACAGTACCAAAGCAAATCACTCTCCAGAAAAAAGAGCGTATTCCGTCTGCAATGCTCACAATACATTTCCCGATTGTTTGCCACAATAATCCCTCCTGCCGCATCCGTAAAACAAATTGGTGCACAAATATTATAGTCAATTCTAAATGATGAATTTGTCCCTGTCAATTCCCCAAAAAGAATCCGATAATATTCAAAATCTTCTGATATGATACAAACAGACAGCCGTTTTTCAACATGGTGAACATACCATAGTAGGCAAATGACCAGAATCCGGCACAGATACACGCTGCTACTGTTCCCCTCAACACTTTGCTTTCAAAAGCATCCTTGTACTGGGCGCACAGATATCCCATAAACAGCCACACCATCAGCAGATAACGTCCCTGCGGCTGGTATGTTACCATCCAACAGTACAAAAGCACAACCAATATCATTAAAAAGAAACTGAACAGCGCATACGTTGACTTGATGTTGACAATCAGATTTCCTTTCCTGTTTTTCCATACCATATTGATTATGACAGCCAAAAAAGTCAGCTGTATCAATCCCATAAATATATAGTAAACCATTCCGCTCTCGTATGTCATCCACATATAGTACCCGTTTGCCGACTGAAATATCGTTCCCAATGTCGGCAGCGCCAGCTCGGACAGGGAGACTCCCTGCGATTTTGGATGCCCTAATGCGACTGCCTGATTCGCACTATTTCGTTCTTCCCGCACCATCGACTGTAAATTCTCAACCGGTTCTGAAAAAACAATGTCCTGCTTCGTTGCCGGCAAATGCTCAATTCCTGCCATGATGCCAAAGGAAGCCGCTAAAACAGCGATATATATGACAAAAATTCTGAGTTTTTCTGTCTTCCGCTGAAGCCAGCCCAGCAGGAAATCAACAAACGCGATGCCCAGCAAGACCAGATAATTTGATTTTCCCAGAAGAATCATTGCAAAAATAAAACTGTATATCAGCCCGTTTACCACCAGTCTCTTGATATTTTCCTGGCCATACAGATATTTTTCTTTCTGCAGTATCATACAAATCATCACAAAACCGCAAAACCAGTCCCATGCGTCTGATGTGGCATACGAGAACAGATACCAAATCTGGGGTGTCATGCACAGCGCAACAACTGACCAGAGATGCTTTTTCCGCTTTCTCCAGCAGAAAAGCAGCATTGCTCCAAGCAGCAGGAGATTAAACATCCGGTAATATGTCGGTATATAGAAAAATTCCCTAAACAGCCAGCCAATCTTTCCTGCCAGAAAGTAGTATAAATTGGCCTCTGTCAGCCTGTTGTGTCCCCACATGGAAAATGTCCCGGACACCATACTGCTGTTCATATCGGGTCTAAGCCAGCCTGCAAGATAGTAATCTGTCGCCATGCGGGTAACGGTTTCATCCGGGTGGGAATAATGTTTGCTAAGCAATGACATTGCACATGCAAGCGCAAAAACAATCAACAGCCCCAGCGCCAATACAATTTCCCATTTCGTCAGTTTTTTCCTATCCTTTTTTTGGTATGCTGTCTTATTTTTATTTCTCCAATACATAAATGCAAATACAAGCAGCCCCGTCACACATCCCCAGAAAATGCTGTTCCAGTATAGCGGCTGGCTGCGGTGCGGATATTGTGCCAGTTCTTCATAAAACCGCTCTTTTGCCTGAAGCTGTATTCTGCCGTCATGCGTAATACATATATACGTACCATACACTTTGGTATCCCATGCGCTGGTGTCAAACAATTGCTGAATATCCGAAGCGGAATATTTCGCAACCTGATATCCATGATTATAAAACTCTATACTGCAAATTCTTGACTCATGCCCGCTGTTGAGCAGCTGCAGCGAAAAGTTTTTCGCAGGTATGGCATCATATGGAATTGTATACCGCTCTTCAAATACAGCATAAACAATCTCATATGTATCATCTTCTGGTACCTGCGGCCGGATTTCGTAGCGGCTGCCATCCTGCCCTTCCATGAATAGATATGGCTCATACCCAAATTCATGGCTAAAATCGTATATGATTTTGCACTGAATAGTATTATCCTTGACTTTCGCAGCAAAAATCATTAAAAGTGCTGCCAGCAGACCGCATATGACTGGTATCAGCCATATTTTATAATTCATTTGCCTGTTTTTACTTCCGATCGAATCTCCCATTAGGATGATGTACTCCTTTCCCGCTAAAATGGTCATTTATTGTCGACATGCATCAATGCAGTATCAGCCGCGGAATACGATACCATGCCAGATACCTGTATCTGAGCCACTGCTTTATCCCAAGACTTTTTGTCAGTTTCACAAAGCGAACATTTCTTTTCATATACTCCCAGTAGGGCTTTAACAGAGATACGTCCATTTCAGACTCTTTCATTCGATTGTAACACCAAAAAAACATCTCCATATAGGAAGCAAATGTAATCTCAACATACCGCTGTCTGCCCTGCCCGTGAAAATACTCCATCTGTGTCCTGTACGCATCCATACCGTCAAAATGCGAGGTGTCAAATTTGCGTCTGCCAAACGAATTCGGGTCATCCCGCCAATAATGCAGTATTATAGGAATAAAAGCAGTCTTTTTTGCATTTTCATATAGTTTCCATGTCGTCCATGTGTCATCATGCCTGCTCTTTGCCGGATACCACACGTCTTTGTACATCTCTTTTTTACATATTTTACTCCATGGCACCGTCAAAATCATGGAACGCTTTTGTAGAAACGCATCATCATACAGATGTCTGTCAGACAATACCTCCACCCTGTCTAAAAAATTGTCGTCAATTTCCTCATCCTCCGGTTGCTCACTGACATCAAACGGCCTGTACCATCCCACAGCAATATCTGCGCCTTTGTCAGACGCTGCTGCAAGCAATACCTCTATCTGTCTTTTATGAAATATGTCATCATTATCAGACATTGTAATCCACCGCCCCGTGGCAATTTTCAATCCGGCATTTCTGGCATCTCCATTTCCGCCGTTTTTCTTATGAATCACATGAACTCTGCTGTCATTTTGGGCATACGTATCACATATGGCTCCGCTTGTGTCCGTGGAACCGTCATCAACCAGAATAATTTCCAGATTCCGATAGGTCTGGTTCACAATACTGTCCACACAGTCTTTCAAATATTTTTCCGAGTTATATACAGGTACTATCACACTTACCAAATCTTCCATACTTTCCTATGCTCCATTCCCTATCGCATGTTTGAAAAATGTTTTCTGCCAGATGTGCGTCACAGTTTGTGGGCGATTTGTGCCAAATGAAGGATCCCCAGGTGTCAAAGGCATAAAGGGCAATGCCTTATGTTGACTGCATTTGGCGCAAATATCACGCAAAGTGAGACGTATAGATGGCAGGAATGATTTTTCAAACACGCTCTAGAACTTCCCTCTTATTCCGCTCTGTAAATCCGCCGTTTCCGACCTCATATATCTTATCGCACTTCCTGATTGTACTTAACCTGTGCGCGATGACAATCAGTGTCCGGGTTCCATGCAGACCGTCTATCGCCTCCATCACTTCCTTCTCGGTATCATTATCCAGCGCAGAGGTTGCCTCGTCGAGTATCAGCACATTCGGATTGCGGTAGAGTGCCCTTGCAATGCCGATTCGCTGCCGCTGTCCGCCGGAAAGTTTCACGCCTCTGTCGCCGATCATGGTGTCCAGCCCGTCCGGCAGGGCATTCACAAACTGGTCAAGCTGGGCTTCCCGCAGCGCTTTTTCTATGGCGGCATCGTCAATCTCCGACTCCGGTATTCCAAAGGCAACGTTGGCTCGTATGTTGTCGTCCATCAGATAGATTGCCTGCGGAATGTAACCGATATTATCATGCCATGACGCCATACACTTTTTAATGTCTGTTCCGTCTATTGTGACGGAGCCCTCCTGCGGTTCCAGAATACCGAGTATCAAATCAGCGGCTGTCGTCTTGCCTGCTCCCGACGCTCCAATCAGGGCAGTTGATGTATTTTTCTTTATCTCGAGATTCGCATTTTTTAATATCCACTTATCCGACTCAGGATATCGAAAGGAAACATCTTTTAGCCCGATTGAATTACTTAAGGTGACATTTTCCGTGTCCATCTGTTCGACAGTCTTTTTTGCCTTTAGCTGCTCGATCTCCACCAAATCCCTGTAGACAGAATCAATCGCTGGTTTATTGAACATCATCCCACTGATAAAACCTGTAATCTTGTTGAAAGAAGGAAGCATACGGAATGCCGCAACCGCAAACACAGACAGAGTCGTGACAAAAGAAGCAATATCACTCTTTACCACTGCTATTTTGATAATCATTGCAAGCATCAGACTGCATATGCACACCGTCTCCATAACCGGCTTGGGCAGGTATGTCAGTATAGACTGCTGTCTCTGCACTCTGGCGCAGTCCTTGTAGTTTCTGTCATAATTAGTGATAAAAAACGACTCCTTGTTTGCCACTTTAATCTCTTTAATACCTGAAAAAGCCTGAAAAAGCCACTTTGTCACCTGAACATTCGCCTCTCTGCTCTCCTCACCAATCTTCACAAGCACTTTTCTGAAAAAAATGGTAAAAATCCCCATAAACAAGAACAACAGCACAGCAATCGCAACCGTGGACACCCAGTCCTGAATGAGCAGGAATATGACAAGCACTGTGCTGACACTAAATTCTGCAAGGAACTGCAAGGCGTTTAACGCCACTGTAAAAAAACCATTGACATCACTTGTGATATTGCGCTGAAACTCCGCCACATTTTTTGACACATGGAACAGGTAATCCTGCTGCATATAACTTTTCATCATCCTGACTGACAGGCGCTGCTGATTGTTATATACAAAACGATACTGGAGACTATACATTGCCATCACATAAATGTTTTTCAGTATATAAATGATAATCAGGAGCACCGCCAGAAATAAAATCATCTGATTGGCATCGGTGATACCCGTATATTTACTGATCAGCACAAAATACCACTTCTCGTCTATCGTCTCCGGCTTCATGGCAACATCAATTAACGGCATGACCGCAGACACACCCAAAAGCTCCACAAACGCACCGATAAATATGATGACAAGCAGTATACCCAGATTGATTTTCTGCTTTCTGTCCAATACGTAGCTAATCTTTTTTAACATTCCTTAATCCCCTCTGGCGCTTAATCCGGCTTGTAAAACTGTGCAATTTCCGCCGCTGTCCTTGGCTTTTTCCTCATGTATGCATCATAGTCCTTGAAATAATGTCCCATATCCCAGGCCTGATACCCTTTTTTGTGCAGGTCACAGGCAAGTACTTTCGCAGTCGGTCCAAGCACAATGCACACCAGCCGTTTTTTACTTGTTTTCAGGACATCATGGAACAGCCTGTCGTAATCCGCATATGCATTCATGCTTGGCGCTGTCACAAATTCCACGGATTTGCAGGCATCATATGCCCTGTACTCAAGTTTGTCAAACACTCCGTCACCGCATACGATTGTGACATGCCTGTCCGCCAAAAGTTTCTGCATCCGTTTATAGTATTTCTTAAAATCGTACTTTTCATAAGTCTGATAGACCTGTGTGATTGCCGTATCTATATAGATCATGTCCTTATCGCAGTTTTTACACAGAAACCTGCGCTGCACCGCAAGAGCCTTTGCAAATTTTGCCGTAAAATCATTTAAATGTTTTACAGGGTGCGTATAGTAATACGGTATGCCAATCTTAAGTCCGTCCATATTTGTCCGCAGCAGCTTCCTGAGCCGTTTTGCCAGTCTGGCATCGTATTCCTGAAATGGAATGGAATGCCCCTGCATAATGGCAATCTCGCCGTCCCCGAACCGCAGAAAACTTATTTTTTCCTTTTCCAGAAGTGACAGTGTCTCATCCGTGCTAAGAATGCTGATCCGCTCAGCATATCTGCCTTTCTCATATCCTCTCCGCTCAAAGTGCCTGTGTACGCGCTTTGGAAATCTCGCCAGTCTGTTGAACAGTTCTGCTGCCTTCTTTTTCTGAAGCTTCAGGCTGTTGTGTGTGTAGCCTTTGGTTTCCTTCCGCAGTATGAAATATTCCGCCCCCACATGAATAATGCTATTGTCCATGGCTGCGATTTTTTCGATATCGAGCGTATTATCCTCGTCATTATAGAGCCTGTCCAGCGAGTAAATATCCGTAAGCATACTGTCATCGAAACCATTCTGGTGTGTTTCCTGAACACGGTTGACGGTTATCACCACTGCACAGCCTGACTGCCTGTTGGATGCCATATTAGGACGTGTGATACGCGCTTTCCTGTTGTCGGGCGTTATCATTGCTTCATAAAAGTTGGGATTCTTGATTGCCGTCTCTTCCTCCATTGTCATTCGCACAACGTCCTCTTTGCGGTACAAAGTGCAGTCCAGCTCCCACGGATAATTGTAGTGCTGCTGCGGACAGTCCCATCGCCATTCAAGTACTGTTTCATCCAGTGAAAGATTTTCCGGTACGGGTCTGATATTCCCGCCGAGCCGCATACTGTAACCAAAGACCTGCCCGTGCGCTTTTAAATATTCACATGCCTTTTGCAGGCTGAATGGACGGGTAAACACGACATCATCGCAGCCGAACATAATATATTCGCCTGCGTCTGATATGACTTCCTTTAAATTTATCTCAAACTTACTTTCCTTTATCCACTTTACCTGCGGAAACTGCTGCATCAGTTTCCCATACCGGATGCCCTCCGTCTCGCAGTAGAGCACTGTGACCATTTCCTGCTGTGCGTCCGAAAACTTTAGCAGGCTCTCAAGATATGCATGCATCTGCATGGGGCGTCCTTTTGAAAATACTATAATTGATACCATTATTTACGTGTTCTCTCCCTATTTTTTTCAAATTATGCATGTTCTGTTATTTTATACACATATATCTTTCCCGACAAGTCGACATTATCAATTTTAACCTTGTCAGGAACAGATGAACAAAAATAAATCCTATCCGGTTTTTGCGAACCTATCTTTCGGTCAGGAGAACAAAATAAACCTGTTTTGTCCTTTGATAATCGAATCTCCTGAGCTTCTTCCCCTATATCCATGACAAATGCCGTTCTATATGTTTTCTCCACATCCATATCCTGTCTCTGCCCTCACATCCACATCACTGACTGTCCCTACACCTTCTTCTCTTTCCAGTTCAGCATCGCATACCATGCCATATTCCGGTATCTGTCATGCATCCTGACTGCATCCCGAAATTCACCCTCCAGGTCAAAGCCGCAGTTCTCATAAAATTTTCTTGCGCTAACATCATCCGACAATACTTTTAAGTATACCCTGTGAAGTCCAAGATCATTAAATGCGTAGCGTATTATTTCTGTCACCGCATGCTCTGCCAGACCTGTTCCCCACACCTTCTTTCTCGCCGCAATGACAAGCTCCGCATTGTGGTCTTTCTCCGAAATACGCTTAAGACTGATTGTCCCCATGTACTCATCCTTTTTATCGGTTATCGCAAAATGCTGGTTCTCCTCATCAAAACTATATTTGATAAAAAATGTTGCCTTCTCAAGCGTCACATCCGCAAACGGATAGCGAAACCAGCAATTGACCGATGCGTCATGCATCCACTCCAGCATCATAGGCGCATCCTTCTCCTCTAATCTTCTTAACATAAATCTTCCCCCTTAGTTTTGTTTTTCGTTTTCATTATCTCAAGATATTCCGGATAGCTCCGGATATATTCCTTGTCATCATAATGCTCACTTGCAAGCACTAAAAGCACAGAGTCCTCCGAAAAATCATACATATCCTTCCAGACCATCTTCGGAAGGAAAATCCCGGTATGCGGTCTGTCCAGACTGAATATCTTCTGCGCTGTGCCGTCGTCCACCTTTACCTTCGACGTTCCGGCAACATTGATCAGCACGAACTCTGAGTTGTAATTCGCATGTCTTCCGCGAATGACATCCTTATCCGATCCATAGATGTAAAAAACTCTCTTAATATCGAACGGAATATCCTGATTGCCCTCCACAATGACGAGATGTCCCCTGTTGTCTCCCTTCTGTGGAAATTCTATCAATTTGCATTCTTCTATCATCTGCTGTCCTCCTGTTTTTCAGAATATATGCTTTAACACCTATCAACCACATCAGCCTTTCTTTTCATCCTGCCTGTAACTCCCACTTTTCCGCTCGTCTATAATGTATGGCGGTCTGTTTCTCGACGCGTCAAGCGTGCGCCAGATATACTCTCCAAGAACGCCGAGCGTGAGCAGTATCGCTCCTGATGAGAGACATACCACACACATCAGTGATGCCCATCCCAGAATCGGTGTTCCAGTCGTAAATTTCTCGATGACAGCCTCCACTGCCATCAGCACTGCACAGATAAAGAAAAATACCCCCATACCGGACACAAAACGTATCGGCGCATAGGAAAAGCTCATCATGGAATCAATCACCAGCTTAATCTTTTTGCCAAGCGTCCACCTCGATTTGCCTACTTCCCTGTCTTTTCTATGAAAGTATACTTTGTCTGTCTGGAATCCTGCCCAGAGCACCTGCAGCGTCAGCGACGAGTTTTTCTCATCCAGAAGTTCAAGCACCTGAATCACCTGCCGGTCAATCAGATAGCAGTCGCATCCGCCGACGGGCATATTCTTGTCAATGAATTTCCTTACAATCGCATAATACATGTTCGCAAAGAATTTCTTGACCGCATTTTCATCGCGGCTTGCCCTGACAGCCAGCACCACCTTGTTCCCCTTTTTCCAACTCTCATACATCTCAAGGATAATCGCAGAATCCTCCTGAAGGTCAGCCTGCTTGGTCACTGCGCAGTCTCCCGTACAAACGGACAGACCAGCCAGAAGCGCCGCGTGCTCGCCAAAGTTTCTCGACAATTTCACGCACTGAACATGCTCCCTGTCCATTTCGTAAATCTCATTGATAATCTTCCACGATTCATCCTGAGAACCGTCATCGACAAATACCAGCTCATAGTCACCCAGCACGCCAAGAATCTTTTCCTTCATGTCATTATACAGCATCATCAGTGTGTCTGCGTTAAAATAAACCGGCACGACAATTGAAATCTTACTCATCCTTATCCTGCTCCTTATCATTTATTATCCCATACCATGCAAGACTCTCATATCTGCCGTTTAGTAAAATGGCATCCCTCGACGTCCCTTCATACACAAAACCGCATTTCGCATAGAAATGCCTTGCACGCTCATTCTGTTCCAGCACGTTCAGATACACCCTGTGAAGTCCCAGTGTATCAAATGCATAATTCAGGATGTTTTCTGTCGCAAGCCTTGCTGCGCCCGTTCCTCGCACCGCGCTTCTGACAATAATAGCATACTCTGCCGAGCGGTCTTCCTGTGATATGTTCTTGAGACTTACTGTTCCGAGATATTCATCCGATTCGTTTACGACTGCAAAGTGTCTGTTTTTGTCAGTAAAGCTATTATCAATAAAATGGACGGCGTTCTCCGCTGTAAACTTGCCAAAGGGCTGTCGGAACGCCCTGTTGATATCTTTTTCGTGCATCCACTCCAGCATGAGTGATGCATCCTTATGTTCCAGTCTGCGTATCATGTTTCTTATTCCCATCTCTTCCTATCTATTTCTACACTTCTGTCAAAAAACATACGCCATTATCGGAAGCATGCACACGCCGATTCCCATGGCAAAACGGATGGCATACAGGTACTTTGGCGTGTCAGTGTTTCTGAGTGCAACATTCTCGCAACGCATAAAATTGATAACCACATATACAATATTTCCTGCCAGAAACACCATGAACAGATATGACGCAGCCCTGCTCTCCGCCATGTCATAAACCGAGGGCAGTATGGTGTGCAGTATTTCCAGACTATTATTAGTGGTGTTCTCGCGCAGCCCGAACATTTTTGCCACATACGTGCTCTGCACCAGCCTGACATCAAAACACCATGGAATCAGCCAGACATACATACCGACATAACAGATAGAGGTTATGGTTTCCAGAATCGTGTTCACATATTTTCTGTCCACGTTCAGCCCAGTCAGGATGCACTGAAATGGCAGCAGGAGAATATACCAGTACGGATTGGTACTGCACAATATGAAAAACAGCGCATAGGACAGAAATGCGATGCGCACACTGTTGATTGCCGCCTTTTTCCCGTCATCAGGCGCCTGCAGGACATAACACGCGATGTAAAGCACAATTACCGCCAGCAGGAACACTGGAATCTCCAGATTCCGGAACACAAGTTTCTGCCCAAATATCACGAGAATATTATCAATGTTTCCGCCATTTCCATCTCCCATCGGAAACAAAAAATGAAACAAAAGCCACGGAAGAAACAGCGCCGCTGTATGCAGGCAAATCCGAAACACATTTTTCTCCCTGTACAGCAAAAGCGCCGGAAACAGAAATACAGCCAGCGACTTAACCGGAACGGCCGCCGCCATATACGCCGTAAAGCGCCACATATCGCCTTTCAGATAATAATCAAACGACTTTAGCATAAAAAACAGATAGATGATATCATACTGCGATGTGACAAACACACTCATGAAAAGAATAGAGGATGTCGCGAACAGAAGTACGACATCCTTCCTGTCCTTCTCGTCCATATTAAGCGTCTTACAGATGTCGACCATAGCCCTCATGGTAAGCGCCGCAAAAACAAGGATAATTGTCTTTGCCCACGCAATCGCAAGCGCCGACTCCCATATGTTGACATGTGCCGCTTTTCTGGCAATCCAGAGCGGCAGATTCCATATCGCAAAAATAATATAAATCAGGAAATCATAATCCGGTGTATTAATAATGTGGTAGGCCGCTGTATCAACATCCGAATGGCATACCTCGTAAAACCGGAAAATATCCCCGCTGAAAAGCACATCCCAAAAATTGACGCCGAAGCTTGTCGTTATCAGTATATCCGAATACATAAATGCGTAAAAGAACAGTAATGTAAACACTGCCATTGCGCCAAATAGAATACACTGCTTTTTATCCCTTCTCATTGCTGTTACAGTCATCAGCTTCATCTATAACCTCCACGCATTCACCTGATCTATCACATAATCCTGTTCTTCATATGTCATTCCTGTATAGATTGGCAGACTCAAAGCCTCATCCGCATACGTTTCTGTAATCGGATATTCTCCTTTCTTATGCCCGAGAAAGTCATAGCATTTTGCCAGATGCGGCGGTATTGGATAATGAATCTGTGTCTGTATACCGCTTTGCTCCAATGATTTTTGCAGAGAATCGCGCGATGCGCATCTTACTACATACTGATGATAAATACTCTCTGCGCCGTCCCTCACCTTAGGCAGCATGACCGCCGGATTCAAAATGCCCTCATTGTACCGCTGTGCCAATGCCTTTCTCTCAGCATTCAGCTCACGCAGATGTGATAATTTTACACGCAAAAGCGCGGCCTGCATTTCATCAAGCCTTGAATTGATTCCCTCTATTTCATTGTGATACTTCACTTTGCTGCCGTAATTGCGCATCATGCGCAGTTTGTCCGCAAACGCCTCGTCATCTGTAACGACAGCGCCTGCATCCCCAAATGCGCCAAGATTCTTTGTCGGATAAAAGCTAAAACAACCTGAAACGCCAAAAGTCCCTGTCATCTTTCCCGCAAAGCAGGCGCCATGGGATTGTGCACAGTCTTCGATAAGCTGCAGTTGATGTCTTCTGGCAATCTCCACAATCTTTGTCATATCAGATGCCTGACCATACAGGTGCGTCACCATGACTGCCTTTGTCCTGTCCGTAATTGCTTTTTCAATATTGTCCGCATCCATGTTAAAATATTCGTCCGGTTCGACAAAGACGGGAACCGCACCGTTTTCCGTAATGCCAAGTACTGTCGCTATATACGTATTTGCCTGTACAATAACCTCGTCACCCCTGCCGATGCCAAGCGCCCTCACTGACATAATAAGCGCATCAAGTCCCGAATTTAAGCCGACGCAGTATTTTCTTCCGGTAAACTGCGCAAACTCTTCCTCAAACTGCCGCACCTCATTTCCCAGCACATACCATCCGGAGCGCAGCACACGCAGCGCTGCCTGTTCGTATTCCGCCTGATGCATCTGGAACTGCCTGTCAAGCACATTGCATTTTACCTGCATATACATTTCAATCCCCCATTCTTGCCATAGTCCGCAAATTTGTATCTGTGCACAAATTTGCAGATTGTAAAATCTATAATTTTTCAGCCTTGTGTCAGGCGCATTATAATTTCCAGCATAGCCTGCGCGGACTTTTCCCACATAAAATTGTCCATAACACGCTTATTCGCCGCTTTTCCAGTCTGCACATTCTCATGGGACAAAATTTTTTCCACAATTTCTGTCTCGTCTGCGCAGATATAGCCTGAGACATTGTTTTCTATAATAAGCGCAGGTCCTGGCGCGTCAAGCGCCGTCACAATACATTCATAATACATTGCCTCTAGTATCGCCATCCCGAATATTTCATGTGTATTCAAATTCACATAACACTCTGAAAGCCTGTACAGCTCCCACATCCTGTCGTTTGGCACTTTGTCATAGATCGTGATGCGCTGTGTCAGCCTTTCTTTTGCTATCCGTTCCCTGACAGCGTCCGCAAGTTCACCCTGTCCGACCATGACAAGCCGGAATCGTCCGTCCTGCTGATATATTTTCTGAAAAATATCTATCATTTTTACCGGCTGTTTTTCTGCTGTCATCCTGCCTACGAATAGTATCACCCTGTCGCTTACGTCAAAACCATAATTTTCCAACAATTTTTTCGTGCTATAATTTAAATAATCCTCTTTTAAGAGCGTTTTGTCAAGCCCTACAGAAACTGTATATATGTTTTTTGCACCCTGTGCCTTTAATGCTCCGGCAAGCGCCGGTGTTTTTACGACAGTGGGAATCCTTTTATAATATTTTAGATTGTTACAGAAGAAATCCACAATCCTTCTTTTCCAGGCAGATGCATTGTTACTGCGGACTATGCCAATATAGGGCAGACATAAAATCTGATTCTTTCTGCACCATCTGTAAAATCTGCCAAGAAACAGATAATTGTCGGAAGCCGTAATATAACATGCCACATCTTTGTCAAGTCTGTCCGTATTCACAAACGCATGCTTCCCCAAGTGACTGCACTTCACATACACTGCCTGGATTCCGCCTTTTTGAACCGTTTCCACATCCTTTTCCAAATCGGGTATGAGATGGTACACAGTCACCGCATGCCCCATCGCAGCAAAAGCCTTTGCCATGCCTTCCGCCTGCGAATTATAATACTGGCTCAGATTTTTCTGTTCTGTATTGAGTGATATCACTGCAAGCTTCATAACTGTCATCCTCATTATTATCCTCTTTGTGCTTCCTGCCACACAGCGTTTCCTACCTGTGTATCAATCTTGTTCCACTGCGGCAGATAAAACTCATCTGTCCAGATATCAGACACAGGCGCACATACGACACCCCCCTTATTATCCGCAAGATATGCTCCCCACCAGCTGTATGTGCTGTTCGCGATAATATGGTTCCTGCATTTCTGCATCAGTACAAATTCCTCAAGGTCGCTTACTCCCTCAATTAAAACAAAGTCGTGAAACGCAAAGCTTTCCCTCACAAAATATTTGTCATCTGTAAAGATATAAAGTGCAAAGCTGCCTGTTTCACGCTGCATCCTTTCGAGTGCCTGCCTGTAAAACACATCCCCAAGACATACATTATTTTGTGTCCTGTTGTAATCAGTCCGGCGAATGTGCAGGGAGACACTCGCGCCGTTCGCATCCGTCCGTATTTTTTCCAGATATGCCATTGCCTGCGCACTTAGCGGTTCTTTATATTGAAACTGCCTTTTTATATCATCATAGTAAGCATCAAAATATTGGTGTGACTGCCAGAATCCAATATAATAGGCGGCATCATCTTGGTACACACTCTCATCATAGCGCATGGGACATGGCTCTTTCACGACCGGATACCTGCCGCGCCTGATTTTCTGTTCCCTACATTTTAACCGGAGCGGAGCGGCATTTCTCGCCCCCAGCCCCAGCACATAATCCGCTTTTTCTCCAACAAACCGTTGTCTGAAATCTATCTGAAAGGAATCCAGTTGATAGTGCCTTAATTTGCCAGAATACATCGGATCTATGAGCAGCTCTTTTCCTGTCCTTTTGTAGAGACTGTAGCCGAACGCATACTGAAACAGCTGATTTCCAAGCCCGTCACTGATACGCACTACATTCGCCCTTTGTTTCTTTTCACTGCCCATGTCACTCTGCTCCTTTTCCTGCCTGTCTTTTTTTATGGAGAAATTCATACAGATAACTTTTTAATATCAAAAAACGATACCGTTTTCCGGACAAATACCCATAGCGGAAACGCACCAGCGCATTTTCGCGCACTCCTGTCTGGCTGCTTGACATTCCCCCCAGGCAAAAATTAGATAACACATGATATACTGGTGTAAAAACAACGTTTCCGCTCTTATAATAGCGCAGCATCAGGTCGTAATCCGCCGCCGAACGATACTGTGTGTCAAACACGCCAAACTTCTCATACGTGTCCCTGGTGACGAAGCAGGTCGGATGTGTAATCATCTGCTGCGGCAGGAAGTCATGATGATAAATAACAACTGCTTTTTCTCTGCCTTCGAGATATGTCCGCTGCATGCCGTAAACTACCTCGTACTGATTCTGGCAGTAATGGTTTACCACCTGTTCCACTGTGTCATACTCATAGCTGTCGT
Organism: Lachnospiraceae bacterium; assembly: GCA_029068555.1. Taxonomy (GTDB): domain Bacteria; phylum Bacillota; class Clostridia; order Lachnospirales; family Lachnospiraceae; genus COE1. The sequence continues at coordinate 43,448 of JAIECJ010000231.1, read as the reverse complement.
CACTGTTCACGATACCAATCAGCTGTCCCCTTGCAAGCTTTATCCCCTTGTTCATAGCATCGTAAATTCCGTTGTCTTTCTCCGAAATCAACGTGAAAGCCTTCGGCAGCCTGTCCCTGTGCCGCTCGATAACCGCAAGCGTGTCATCCGTCGAGCCTCCGTCCACAATGATATACTCTATATTCTTGTATGTCTGCTTCTCGATACACTCCAGTGTCTTGTCAATCGTCTTCCCGCTGTTATAACAGGGGGTGAGGATTGTCACCAATATTTCCGGCATACGGCCCTCCCCTTTATACTTTACCAATAGCATCCTTTTTCAACGGTTCCTGCATTTTTCGGGGTCTCCTCTGCAAGCGCCCTTGTCCACGCATCATTAAAAAATGTTGCAATTTTCGTGGGATAGTTATTCTCCCACCGATAGCCCTTAATGCCAAACAAAAGCTGTGTCGCCCCGCCCAAATGAACAGCCTGCTTTCCTGCATTTTTCAGCTTCGATGCAAGCGGCATTCCATATGCCCCGCACCCAATAACTGCTATGTCAAAGTCTATATTCATTGCCCTTTCATACATATAATCCAGCGCTTCAAACCATGTCGCAAAGCGGTCATCTTCCTCACCGCATAAAGTCTGTACAGCTTTTAACGTTTTCAGCTCAAACTCCGGCAGAATCTCAGAATCCGGAAAAATGAGTTCACGCCTTTTGTACTGTTCCTGAATGGTGCGCTCAAACGGGTGAATGACCAGAACCTTTTTCCCTGCCAGTGCCGCCGTCCACGGTCTTCCCGGCGCGAGCCACGGTTCCAGCCGGAACAAAAATGTCAAATCTGCGTCCGGCGCAAACTCTTCAATAATGAAATCCTCCATATTCAGGTGCCACATCGCAAGAAGGTCTGCATTTGCCCCCGAATCGAGAATCAGCTCCGAAAAACGTTCCAGGTATTGATAGTCGACAGGAAAAAAACCGGAATCCTTTCCCAGTCTGGTAAACCATCTGTCCAAGTATGCATCATCCTCCGCACTGTGCCCCTTGTACTTCACTTTCAGATACCCCACAACGGTCTGAAGCTCTGTATTTCCAAAACGGCATGTCATAAAAGGTCTGCCCGCCATGATTTTCTGATAAAGATAATCGTTTGTCTTTGCGGATGAAAGCACCCATTTTTTGGCATAGTGCGGCATGACAGGTTCCCTGTGAAAATACTTGACAATTCCATGCCGTCTCAGACACTTGTTAAAGTAAAAATCTCTCCATCTCCACCGCTTCTCATATCGAACCCATTTTTCTTCCCTTGTCATTTTGCACCTCCCAGTCTGTGCCTTACCTTTTTCATCAATCCGGAAATTTTACGGATGATCCTGACTCTTCGGACGCTGATTTCCAGCAGGCTTCCCGCGTTCAGGCGATGTGAATCGACAATCTGCGGATATGTGCTTCTCTGTTCCACCGCCGCTTCATAGTGGTTTATCTGCCCGAATTGTGACGGGTCGCGGAATCTCTTAAATCCATATTTTTTTGACATCAGCGAGATTACGGACTGATCATGTCTGTGGTCTGTAAATTCCTTATAGTTTGGAAGCCCCATCACATTTGGCCTGTCCGAAATAATGCGGATATCCTGTGCATAGTGCAGCACTTCGTCAAGATAAGCTTCCACCTCCGGCGCCTTTTTGCAGACAAAATATCCGCCGACGGACTGCGGCGTATCTGTATATTCTGGTTTATCACAGCCAGTCAGCACAAATGCATCCCTCTTTGTATTACTCTTTTCAACGCGCTCCTGTTCCAGAGAGAAAATCATAACAGGTGTTTTTTCATGCTCCATACAGTCAATCAGATGCTGAATTTTATTGACATAGACAGCGCCCGCGTCAATGTACACCAGATAGTCGCCGGCGCCCAGCTCATCATACGCCTTTCTATATATATATGGTTTCCAGAGGTAGTATCCCCCCCCTCTTGGTGCGTCCAGAATCTCCTTGTTTTGTCTGCGAAACGTCTCGTCAATATCCTCCGGCCCATACTCAATGACTTTATCAGCCCCCCACTGTCTTGCCGTCCTGCTGTTGAGTCTCTGTGCCCTCTGAAATTTTTTATCTGCATAATTTACAGCGATAATCATCTGTTCCTCCTATTTGAGAACGGTTCAAAATAACTTATGCGTCCTGACTTGTCTATTTCTGAATCATTGCTTATCACTCGCCGCTGCCCAAAGTCCGGTTATATAATTCAGTGAGCTGCGCTGCAACTGCCTGTCCGGAAAAGCGCTCTTTCACAAAATCTACAATCCGCTGCGGCTCGTAATACGCTCTGTTCCTTGCCATATATTGCATCGCTTCTGTCAATGCATCTACGTTTTCAGGCTCGATTAACACCCCGTTAAAATCCTTTACAAAATCATCTGGTCCGCCATTTGCCGCCGCAATGACAGGCTTTCCGCACGCCATCGCCTCAACGTAGACCACGCCAAAAGTCTCATAACGGCTTGGTAATACAAACACATCGCACTCCTGCATCTGAGCCGCAACCTGTTCGCGGCTCAACTGTCCCACAAACTCCACTGTGTGTTCGATGCCGTATTCTCTGCACCAATCTACTGCTTTTTGAGCTGCCCGCCCGCCGCCGCCTATCAAAAGCCTGACCGCATCCTGTTTTCGCGAAAAGTCCCGCCATGCTTTCAAAAGGACATCCATCCCCTTTTTCATAAGCTGGTCACTGGTGTTCATATAGCATATTGTCAGAAACCGCGTCTCGCTGTGCGGCTCGCTCTTTTCTGGCTGAAACTGACCAAAATCAACTACATTGCCGATGACTTCAATGTCCCCTGATGTTCTGTATTCTGATATCAGATTTGCAAACGCATGACTTACACAGACGACCTTTGCCGCTCTCTCAAAAGCCTGCCTGATATACTGTTCATTGCCTTTACGAATCTTATCCCTGTGAAGTTCAAACAGCGTCGCATGCTCTGTTATGATATAGGGGATACCCGTTTTATCGGACAGACGCATTGCTGCATCCCCCGCCCACACACAGCAGTGTGCATGGATAATGTCAACTTTCTCACCTGCCAGGTACTGTTCGTACAGCTGGATAATCCCCTTTGAAAACTGTGTCCGGTAACCTTCCATACCATGTTTTAACGGACAAAAGACACGTTTTCTAAAGATTGTGATTCCCTCTGTCTCAGAACGCTCCTCCTCCTCATATGCCGCAAAATCCCTGATACATTTCACGGAATACGCGTCACAGTAGAGGACGCTTACCCGATGCCCGCTCTTTTGCAGTGCCTTTGCCTGGTCTGCAAAAAAACTTCCGATTGTGGGATTTTTCTTTGTCTGAAAAAAAGCCGGAATGATTACTATATTCATATATCTGCTACCTCAAATGTCTTATTTCTATCTTTTCCAGATTCAAACAGGAATATCCCATACTCCATGACTGCTATCACAATGAATGCAATACATACCTTCGCCTCCACAGGCAGTATGAACGCATCAAAATCATATTTGTTTGCCAGCGCACCATCAATCAGGCCGCCATCGGCATATAGCGCCTTGTTCACTCCGACCGCCTGCGCAGCATCCTGCACCAGTAAATAAGGCTCTGACTGCCTGTTGTCCTGTACGGCATATGTAATTTGATAAACCTGGTTCAATGCCACCGTACATCCCAGTGGAATTTCGAACCATTCCCCTGCTTCAATACTGGAAATCGGAACATCTGATGTACCAATCAGATTGCCATGCTCCAGTATCTCAACATGCAGTGTGCCATCTTTTTTGTCATCAGGCAGATTTACCAGAATCGTGCTGACACTTTTTAAGTAAGCTGTAAGCATTGTAAAATCCGTAAATTGAACTTCCTGCATCACATGACTTCCGGAATTGGTATTTATAGTCCCAATGGTCTCCAACGACCAAGGCTCTCTCTGTTCTGCTCCATAATGGATATTCACATGAAAAAGTCCATATGACATCACAGCCCAAATGAGAATCACCGCTGTATTTACCACAAGGCTTCTTCTGTTTCTGGTTTTTTTTCTTAATATGTCCTTAAGTGCACCTGGTCTTTGTACGTTTATCAGAACTGTACTGAGCATCGCATAATAAGTTACCCCGTACATATGAATTACAAATCCATGTATGCAGTGATTTGGCAGCATAAACCACCATATTATCGGATATAGTGCGACAAGTAGCAGCAGGCAGCATTTGTACTGTGTACTATATGCGTGTATTTTCAACAGCACAATAAGCCCCACGGCTGTTGTCACTGTCAAAATCAGCACTGATGTGCTTGTCATCCGCCTGACCAGACCATTCACCACTGAGATCAGACGCCCATTCAATGTAAATTCCGAACCCATCCGCAAAAACAACTGCCCTGTCCCACTTTGTGTTCCCAATACGAACTTACACAAAATCTGTTTCGCAAGCACCGTTCCAGCCAGCCCGACACCCCAGCTCAATGATAAAATGAATGCTTCTTTCGTCAAGTATTTCAAACTATAGCCCTTCACAAGTCTGACAGAAAGAACAAATACCAGCGGAAAGCCTAATGTGATCAGCGGGAATGCCCAATAGTTTAAATATGCCAGTATGGAACCACACAAAAAGAACAAAATGCCGAAACACTCTGTTGAAGCGTTTTTACAAAACAGCCGCCAGCAGACAGCCATCACGAGAAACATGACGGCGATGTCCGTATTAAATACCAGACACAACGCCTGGGGAAAGTATTGTGCAATTATCACACTAACCACATAGGGAATCAGTCCCTTTGCGCCAAGCATTTTGTAAACGCCGACTGCACTGACCAGAAACAGCACTGCCGCAATTACAAACATCAGTATGCGAATCCCGTTAATCGGCATAAACAGCAATAATATTTTATAGATAGTCAGCATCCCCACCCAGTATCTGGAGTATGGTTTCACAACCGCACTGCTGTCCTGCTCCAACGCATATCTGACATCATCAATCGTGTCGGTTGAACCACTTTCATCCAGCTCGCTGTATGTCGTATATGCATTCGCAATGGCTTTTTGCAGCAGCGTTCCGTCGTATTGTGTCACGGCGGAATTCATGAAGTAACTGTCTGTCCAGTTATCCCATGAGGCACCGGGTATTCCTTCATAATATAATCCCAGTTCTTCCAACTGCAAATATGACTTCTGTACATTATCCATTACCAGACTGCGCGGTATCGCCTGGCCTGCCATAAGCAGAATTACATAGACGACAATTAACCCCGCAGGCAGCACCAGATATTGTAAAAACTTCCTTACCTTTGTATGAGCACCTTTAGCCAGCTTTTGCACTGTTTCACTGCCTCCCATCCCATGCTGTTTTGAAACATATACCAAAATCGTTTCCTAAAAAAGAGCTTCATCTCTGCCTTTTTTAGTTTGGACAGACTTGATGCCGTCACCGATTTGTCTGACATACGGTACCACACAATTTGTTTGTCCAGCAGCCCAAATCTGTAACCTGCATGCAGAACCTCCAGATTCATCGGATAGTCTTCAAACCATCTGTAGCATTCGTCATATCCGCCTGTCTTTCTGATAAAATCCATCGTATAAAACGTAGCGGCCGGCGCCACGACTCTGTTTTGAATCAGCAGCATCCTGTACTGTTCCTGATAATCCTTCCGCGCAAATTCATAACATCTGTCACAGTATGCCTGGACGTCCGCGTAAACTGCATCTGGATTTTTATCGTTAAACAACCGCACTTTCGCAATCGGAAATACGCCCGGATTCTCCTCGCAAAACTGAACATAACACGCAATAGCATCCGCTGTCATATAGTCATCTCCGGCAATGCCTTTATAGTAGTCTCCCGACGCCGCCTTCAGTCCCCTGTTGATATTTGCAGGAAGTCCCGTATTTTTATCCGATGTAACAAGCTTCATGGCAGTCAATGCCCCGTCGTTCTGCGCAATCCACTCCTGAACCACCTGCACTGTATTGTCAGGTGATGCGTCGTCTGTGACAATCAGCTCAATATTCGGATATGTCTGATTTTTGATACTATCGAGTGTCTCTACAATCGTCTCTGCAGAGCGATACGACAACACTATTACACTTACCAGCTTCATTGTCTACGCCTTTCCCAGCAGACCCCTGACCTGCCAAAAATATCCCTCAAACCTGCATTTGTCCACAAATGGCCGATACCAGTAATATCCCATCAGCACCAGAAGATAATTTCTCAGAAGATATACCGATATAAAATGCGCCTCCATCAGATTATAGACTGAGAAACTCACAATCATCACAAGCATGACATAATCCTTTTCCTTATAGCTCTGCCAGATCAGGTAAAAATGCATTCCAATATAAATGATTCCGGGGACAATCCCATACCAGTAAAACAGTCTGACGAATCCCGCATCAAAATATTCTGCATTCTCGGCTGATGCGAATAACTTCCAGTTCTCCAGTCTTGCCGCTTCTACAGCATAGCAGCTCTGATACCTGCCATTCAATAACTTGTCGAGCTTATGCATCAGACTGTCAGGCGTATCGTAGGTGTTCTCAATATGAGATCCCATCATTGCAAACACAACACATCCCAGCACAATCGCCGCCCCCAGAATATACACGCTCCTGCTCTCCCTGCACTTTTTACTGTATCGCATGACAAATGATGCCGCGACGAACAAAGCCCATACAATAACACCTGTTTTTGACGCTGTAAGCGTATACAGTACGAAGTCCATTGCCAGAAACGCCGCAAAGTAATACCACTTCAGCCCATCCGCATCACAGTAAACTGCCAGCACAATTAACAGCCAGAGCATACAGTGCAAGGCATTTGGATGACCCATCCCAAGCGTATACCTTGTCTCCATACCACCCCTGCCATAATCAGCAGCGACCGATACATCCCCATATATTCCTGTCACTGACAAAGCCATCAGTGCAACACATCCTGTAAGCGTTGTCCAGAATACGACTTTCATGACCTTTTTGATATCCATTCCCTTGCACGCTGCGATAAATGCAATCACTCTTACGGATTCGTCCCTCTCGTTGACCAGATAGGAGGCAAACATTATAGTGCCAAACACCAAAATCGTGATCCATTCTCTTGTTGAATACTTTGTCAATGCTATTTTGATACAGAACAACAAAAATGTCAATCGGAACAGCTGGCTTTCCAGGGGATTGATATATGCACTCTTGTCGATTATCACAATCAAAAGTTCAAGCATCAGACCGATCCAGAAACAAACCTCACCTGCTTTTTGCGCCCTTGTGTCACTCATTTGGTTCCCTCCCTTAATCAAGAACACTGCCGTTTCCCGTGAAACCGGTTTTGCAGAAAGCACTGTACTGAAGCTCTCTGCTCCGCAATCCACTTGCGCATAAGCATGCTTTTGCTAATTCCAAGCGCTTTTGCCTCCCGAAATCCTTTATGGTACTTGACAAGAAACCGTTCCGTAAAAAACTCCCTGCAAGGTATACTCTCCTGCAGATGATACTTTGTGTACATATATCTGTAATCATTGTATATCCGGATGTCCTTCTCAGAAAAGCTCTCTGTATACTGATTTTCATGCACCCCTATTGAGATAAGCGGATCTTTGGTATAAGCAAACACATGGTTTTTTTCCAGCAAATCAAAATATAGAAACATGTCGGAAGCCCAATTGCTTTTCTCGTCAAACAGTGCCAGTTTACCGTCCCTGCGATAGATTGCGGCGCTCGGCGCGCCAATCTGGTTTCCGAGAAAAAGATAACGATAGTCTCTGCGCAGCTGCGATAGGAACGTCTCATCTGCCGAGCGGTCATAAAATGCGCTGCGGTGCGCCGCCGTCACATGATGCAGGTCATCACTGTTCTGCCCGTCCAGCATCACCTGCCTGCTGCCGGAAAACGCCAACAGCGCATCCGGATTGTTGTCCAGCAGCGCGACAAACGCCCCAAGACTTGTCTCGTCTGTAAACCAGTCATCGCTGAACATAATCTTGATGTATGCACCCTCCGCCATATTTATCGCAGCATTCCAGTTGAAGATATGACCGTATGGCTTCTGATTGTGCCGGTATTTTACCTGCGGGTAATGCGCACGAACCAGTATTTCTGTCTCGTCGTCTGTCGAATCGTCGGACAGATTAACCTCAAAATCCGTATAGTTCTGACAATATACTGACTTCAAAAGGCGTTCCACCTCATCTGCATTGTTGTAACAGGGAATACATATTGAAACTTTCACGCCCATCCTTTATTTTCCTCTTCCAAGAATCTTTCTTCCTGTCCGTTTTATCGCGACAAGACTATTATAACACATGCTTTTTATCGTTACTTTTGCCCTGCGGAGCGCCTTTTTCGGACCTTTCTCCTCATGCATAATCAGAAAATCCAGCTCCTTCTGGTGTTCTCTGATATACTGCGGAAAACGCTCGTCAATCTCACACCGGACAAACTGCGCATTTCTGCCAAAGATATCCTTACCATCCTTGATCTGGTCTGTCACGTTCGATAACACGTGTCGCGAATTGTATTCCTGATGCGCTGCTGAGACGACTTTCTCCTGAACACGCTTTTTAATGTCCCTCTCACCGTGACCGCCCATGTAGCCAAAATGCCATCCGCCGTCCTCCACGCGGATGCCGATTTCCTTTCGCTCTGGGAACCGAAGTTCGCCAAGCAGCAGATTCTGCTCCCTTAAAAGCCTGTAGCTGAGCATCTTTGTCCCAATCCATTTCTTGTGCGCAACCCCCTCAAACTCACCTGCATAGGACAGCAGACTCCCTGATACTTCCTCCATATTCAGATAACAGTAAAAAAGCCGCTGCGCAAAATGATAGATTTTATCTTCCTGAAAATTTTGCAGGATTTCCCGGATTTTGTCAGGATTGGGGATCTCGTCGAGATCACTAAAAATAATGATGTCCTCATCTGTACAGCCCGCAAGCCCCCTGGTAACAGCATTTTTTTGAAATGTGTCCCTATCGTGTGTGCCGCCTGCAGGCGTATCATCAACCACCACATGGATAATCTTGTCTGCAAACTCCGCAAACATCGCTTTATTTTCCTCGTAGTACAGCGGCTTTTTCAGACCGGAAAAAGTCTCCGTCGCCTCGCTGATCACAAACCTATCCACAACCGGTGCAAGGACATTCAGCCGGATTTTTAAGATATCAAGCTCATTAAAAAACTGAAAGCAATCATAAATCACTAGACCAAACCTTCTTTCCCTTTGTCTTTCTGCTCCCTGCTTTCATGCAGTGTTATTCCCGTTATAACAGGAAGCCCTGCAATCAATGGATAAATATATCTTTCATAATCAATCGCATTACAAGGTCCTGCCAACGCTGTCAAAATAGTCGCAATATACACAGACATAAATACGAAACCTTGCTTATCGCCTCTTATATATTTGAAAAGGCACCCTGAAAGAACTACCCAGACATAAAAGGCACTTGTCATAAAACTATTGATTATTGGCAGCTTCATCCATGCCATGTCATAAAGGGAGCAGATGTCACGTAACCATACGTGCGCGGCATCATAACAATTGCTATACTGAAAATACCCATCCCTGTTCGCATTGGACATGCTGCCAACACTTGTATTATATAGTTTCTGCACATCATTTACAACAGGATAAAAGTAGCCGTAATAATTATTCAGCGTTGCTGCAGCATACGTCCCCGGATGTCTCCAGAACATACAAAACCACGTTTTGAAATACCGGATCAAGTCTTCTTTTCGGGCATCCTTTCGAAATCTGCCTTTTACAGGATCTGCAATTTCAGAAGAATATACTTTTGCCAGAACATCATATTGCAGGACAGCATCAATCGCATCCCTTTCCTGCTCTGTTACTTCATCCCCGTGCCTTTGTATGAATCTGGCTGTCTGCTGAAACGGGACAGACAACGCCTCTCTGACACTACCGTCTGCTATCCCTAATGCAGGAAGCATGATATCGGCATATGCCGCGTTTAATACCACCACGACTGCAATGCAGCTAAGCCACCTTTTCCAATGCTTTCTGTACAGCAGAAGCACTATCAAAAAAGTCGATAGAATAATATAAAAGCCATTCTTTCTAAACAGCAAAACCATAGCTGCCGAGAGCAAAATGCCTAAAAGCGTATTTTGTTTTTCCGGCTGATTTAATATCTGATGCAACCTTATTCCAAACAACAATACAAAGCATGCAAACAGTGTATCTTTTGAAAGCATAATGGCATATTTCGAAATCCATGGACATACAACCCAAAAAACAAGTGCAGCTATTGCCATTCTATATTTTTTTAATTGTCTTGCACAGTAAATACAGCTATATGAGAGGACTGCCGCGTTGACAATACATTGTATCGCCGCGCACACAAACACCGAACCATTGTCACTAAGCCCCAGACTTTTCGACGCTTTTATAACATACCCAATAATTACCGTATATATAATCGGATGATGATTCGTCAGATATATCCCCTCTCTGGGCAGTTTTACTGTTTCTGCCAATTTTGTAGGATAGTTAAATGCCATATACAAAATATCCTCTGTATCGCCCATGAAGATTGCAGGATAGTAAACCAAAAGAGCCAGTCCCCATGCTATAAGCAGCATTCCAAAAATATATACTCCTGCATATTTTGCATGAAAAAATTTGCTTTCAAGGCAGTATGTCTTATGCCCCATATAACGCTCATAGCCATATACCATCAAAGAGCACAATTTGTAAAAAAACAGATAATATCCACAGAAAATAATTGAACCTTTGACAATCTGCACGGTTCCCGTAAACATTATTTCCAGTTCCCCGTATTTACAGATTGCATTTCCGGCCAGCAGGCTGACAGAAGCGATTGCTGCCCAGACTGCCATTGCGTACTTTTTTCTTCCGGCAGTCCTGTCACAGTCTGTAATCTGATACAGCCTGATTAGTATAAACAATAGTGCCAGCGTCCTGAGCGGCTGTGCGTCAATGGAATGAAAAAAAGCGGAAAGCCGTGGAATAAACGAATAAATCTGCTCAAAATTTCTGTCGGCTGTTTCGCCGTCAACAATGGCGTAATTTAACGAAAAAGCAAGTAAAGAAAGCATTACTTTTCCTATGAAAATAATCTTTTTCTGTTTCAAAGCGTCATCCCTGCCTACTGCATTCACAATTTTTTCCCCATCACCTTCCTGACAGCAGATTTCATCCGTCTTGATACTGGCTCTTTTATAAAATTGGGGTACTGTGCGTTTGTTCCTTCCCACTTATGAAACGCAAACGGCGTAATTCCCTGTACTTCTGGTATCATCTTTTCATGACTGTAATACTTCGCAACAGAAAGCGGGGCGATGCGCATTCCCTCTGCTTCCAGTAAATGACGTATCTTACAACAGATAAATCCGTCCTCATAATACCACATTCTTCCGTATGCGTACTCCCCCTCCCACGGTATGCCTGCCTTCCTCGGAAAGTCCATCAGGCGTTTACTGCGGATTCCGGCGCTGTTTCCGACGCGGCAGATGTTCCCATCCTTATCGCGGTATGTTGTCGTATCCCCCTCCGGCGGAAGCGGCCATGGCGCACCGATATAGTCATAGTCAAGAAACGCGTCCTGCCACATCTCAGGATGCACGACAAATCCATCCGCGTGAACAATCAGTGCAAAATCTGTGTGAATATGGCTTCCGAGCTCATAGACCATTTTGTAATTAAAATCATCAATATTTTTTAGTTTCTCTGTATGACTGTAGCGGATGCGCTTCGGCAGTCCCAGCGGCTTTTTGTGTGTAATCAGCACTGCATCACCGAAATCTATTCCGCGCATACTGTACTGCATTGCCTGAATGGTGGCCTTGACATTCACACTGGTCATCGCAGCAAGTGTCACCTGTGGGAGCTTTAATTTTTTTGTGCTGTTTTCCATACCCAGACCTTTGCCCCTTTCACAATTATCAATAATCTGTATTTCAATTGACAGCTTTTTTCAGCCGCCGCCAGGCAGAGCGCAAAGCTCTTACAGACAAATCCCTGTATATCAGCCATCTGCTTCTCACTTTCGCTGCTGTCAATGACGCACCTTCCAACCTTTGACCGATTCTTTTATAGTATGACGACTTTTCCTTGTATTTGTCAAGTTCTTCCCTGCATGCCTCAGCAGTATATATCTTTCCCTTTCTGTCGAGATAGACAAAATCCGCATAAATATTCTGCTCAGATGCCCAGTAACCGTCAGACACATTATGTCTTGCCCAGTACTTTGGCGCTATGATATACTGAACAGTCTCACTTGTAAACGCTGGAAAAAATGCAAATGTTGAGTTCGACAAAATTAAATATCGTGCGTTCTTTATTGCTGTGTAGTCTCCTGCGAGGTCAAAATGACGCGCCTCCACCTCCGGCAGGATTCTTCTTGCCGCCGCCAAATCATCCGTCACTGTCATAAACTCCATATCCGGACGCTTCTGCCGCATGATTTTCATGGCATCAAGCCAGTACCTCCGTCTGAGAAAAAGCTCGGGATTACTTGTGTACTCTCCGCCCCTGATATTGATGATACAGAGGTTTTCACGGGAATACTCCATACAGTCATACTCCGGTTTTACTCTGAGCCATTCCATCACTTCCTTCTTAAATTTGCCAAAATAAGATTCGTCCTGCATATTTCCATATAGGAGCGCGGTGTGGTCAAGCGCGGGAAGATTGTCGTCAGCGCCTGTTATATAACAGCCGTATTCTATGTCATGCCGCGAATTTCCAATATAAATCCTGTCCTCTTTTTCGTGGTATCGCTCTGCAAAGTATTCCTTTGCGCTGTCAATCCCACAGTCAATATCCATAAAATACATACAGTCCAGTATCTCCCTGTTCAGTATGCTGAAATCATAACCTTTGGCATATGCAAGCGCCCTTGTCGTAACATAGCAGAACAACTGATTTCCAAGTCCCTGACCTTTTAATAATTCTGTTGCGATAACTGGTTTCCTTTCCACCTCATCCTCCATAATCCCTGTTTTATCAGTCCTGCGATTTTCTTGTTAATTGGAGCACCGCGATCTGTTTTCATATCTATTGTCCGTCTCATACCATGCCCTGTCTCCCTGTTCTATATGTCACAGTGTCGTCGGTGTAATCTTTCCCCCGTCCACTTTATATATGATATCACACTTTTCAATCGTATTTAACCGGTGTGCAATAATGACCATAGTCTTCCTGCCGTGAAAGCTGTTTATCGCTTCCATGACTGCTGCCTCTGTCTCATTGTCCAGCGCAGATGTCGCCTCGTCAAACACAAGAATTTCCGGATTGTGATAGAGCGCTCTTGCAATACCAAGACGCTGCCGCTGTCCGCCAGATAGTCTGACACCCCTGTCGCCAATCGCCGTGTCAAGTCCCTCCGGAAGCCCTTTAATAAAATCCTTTAACTGTGCTTCCTCAAGCGCCTGCCATATTCTGTCGTCATCAATCTCGTCGTCGGCAATGCCAAAAGCGATGTTGTTCCTTACCGGCTCGTCCACCAGGTAAATAGACTGTGGAATATATCCAATCTGGGCAAGCCATGCCGGGTAGTTGTCAAAAATATTAACACCATCACATGTTATATTTCCCTCCCTGACTTTCAAAAGTCCCAGCAAGATGTCCACAACAGTTGATTTACCGGCACCCGATGGTCCCATGATTCCGACTGATTTGCCGCTTGGAACCGTCATATTTGCCCTGTCAAATATCAGTTTGTCCGTATTCGGGTAGGCATATACGATATCTTTCAGCTCGATCTTATCATGTAGCTGCATCTTCTTTGACGCGTCAACCGGTTTTAATGTCTGGTTATTTCTGCGGCTGATTTCATTGATATTCATATTTTCATACACATAATCAAGGCATGGCCTAAAGTAGGAAATGTCTGTCATGTACGTATTAATCCGGTTAATACTCGGCATCATGCGCACAGCCGCCACGCCAAGCGCTCCAAGCATCGGGACAAGCGACAATGCATCATTGCCAAATGAAATGTAGACAATGATATAACCGAGTATGCTCGCCATAAAGACTGTCTCTATCAAAAGGCGGGGTGTGTTATTCAGCACCGCATGTTTTTTCGCATACCCTGCGCCAATCTTTCCGCTGCTCTCGTAATTGTCGGCAAAAAATGCCTCTCTGTGCAGTACCTTGACATCCTTGATTCCATAAATTGCCTGAATCCTCCATTTCGCAATCCTTGACTGGATGGTCTGATTTTTCGCGCCCAGTTTCGCAAGGCGCGGTTTTAATACCCTGAGCATCAAAAACGAAAGAATCCCAAACACTACGAGCAGGAAAAGTAAGAGCTTCCAGTCCGCAGCAACCATTACGATGCAGAGCAGTATAAATACCACCGACTCTGATACAAGCGAAATCATCGCCATCAGGATATTGAACACATTTGGAATATCACTGTCTGTCAGACGGAATACGGTGGGAATATCTGCATCAAGGTAAAACTCATACGGTCTGTTTAAAAACTCCCTGAGAACCTGACTAATCAGCTTGTTCCGGTTAAATGCGATAAAACGGTTCTGTTCGCTTGCCAGCAGAAGCAGAAACGCATTTTTCAGCGCATAAAGGATAATCAGTGCAAGCAAAAGCGGAATGATAAAATCCTGTATATCCTCAATGCCTAACAGATTCATTGCCCACCGGGCATACTTGTTGCCCTGTGCCCTGGCAGGGTCTATAATCACCCACACAAGCGGAAGCATAGCCGAGACACTTACTGTCTCGAGAATACCCCCTATAAAAATCAGAATGCCGAGAAAACAAATCTGTATTTTCTGCTTCTTGTCTAAAACGTACCGCATTTTCTTAATGATGTCCATTATCTTCCTCCATTACCTGTTGAAAAATACTTTCGTAATCAAAATTTAAGTAGTATTCCTTTTCTTTTTCCCAGCGTGCCATGTAGTTTTCTTTTGTCACAAGACCGTCGCCTGCCGCAATCCATCTTAAAATCATGGTGTTAATCTCCGGCGAATAGTGCTCCTTATCCCTGTAATTGTCCAGATTCGTTATTATTTCATACTTATCGTGAAAATTGTACAGTTTCACATTTGGACACTCCAACAGCAGCTCCGTGGCAATCAGCTCCGCATCAAAGTAAAAATTTATCATGCCCTCCTGATTCATAAAATCCCACCAGCAGATACTATACGGCGTATAAAAAATATAGAACGTCGTATCCGGGTACCTGTTTACAAGGTCGACAAAATTCTGCTGTATATTTGCCGTAACCATCCTGATATCAGCATCGGAGAGCGGGGGCGCCTCCGGCGCCTTTTCCTCCCAGCGGTCATAGGCCGCCATCACATACTCATAGCCTGTTTCCTTCTCCCATGAAGAATACTCGTCAAACGTAGTGCTCGGTTCGCCTTTCAATGTCATCAGCAAATTGGGAATCACACCGTGATACCATATATTTTTATTGAAAACATATGCGGCATCATTCAACGGATTGTCATCATAGAGGTATGTCGGGTATCCCTCATACTGGTCGTAATCCTTATCGCGGAGTATGGCGTTGGAATCCATCGTCCATATCACTGTCCCAAGATTGCTGTTTCTTTTCAGCGCCCGCCCAAGGTTCTGTGAAAGCTCCTTATAGCCTGCCCCTGAAAAAGTCTCCTTCACTGCCTTCACCCCGAACAGCTCATCCGCCTCGCTTGTCTTGAAATTCTGTGCCATGGAAGTCCCTGTGATAATCGCGTTATAGTCAAAATGTCTTGAAATACCATCATTTATATACCGTTCTTCATACAGGCGGTAAGAAACAAAAGAAAACGGTTTATGAAAATGAAAAAACGGATCAAATACCCAGAACACTGCCAGCATCATCAGCATGACCGCCAGCAGCGTCACAATGCATGAAATAAACCATTTTTTCGCATTTGATTCCTTGTGCTCCATGCTTATCTCCTAAAAATTAAAATACAAAAACTCACTGACCTCTGAGAGTGAAAGCACACTCCACATCAACAACACTACCGTTGCAGCTATTCTTCGTTTTCCGTATCTGCCGTCATTCACCTTTTCCTGTGTATTGCGCATCCACTGGCAGGCCAGTATCAGTACCATGCACACAGCGGCAGGCAGCAGCCACGGATAGGACTGCATGACAACGCTCCCGCCCACACGGTTTATCAACGTTATCTCAAAGATACCCTGAAACGCTTCCAGTACCGCAGCATGGATTGTTCCATCCCCAACTACCCGGAGATTACCAATCATCTGAACTCCCTGTTCCACTGAGGATGCCCGAAACATGCTCCATGCAATACTGCAAAAGCAAAAAGTAACTGCCACTCTGATAATATGTGGGATTTTATTGAGAATCCTGCCAGACAAACGATCAAACAAGTTTCCAAGACCATTGACAATGCCCCACAGAATATATGTCCAGTTTGCCCCATGCCATATACCGCTCACAAGAAATACAGCCATAACATTGAGATATGTGCGAAACGTTCCTTTCCTGCTGCCGCCCAGCGGTATATAGACATATCTGGTAAAAAATCTGGTGAGCGTCATATGCCACCTGTCCCAGAACTCCCTGACAGATGCCGCCTTATATGGGGAGTTGAAGTTGAGCGGCAGCTCCACATTGAACAGAAAACCGATACCGTATGCCATATCACAATATCCGCTGAAGTCAAAGTAAATCTGCATGGAGTAGCAAATCATCACAAATACCGTACTGATACAGTTGAGCGCACCAATATTGGCATATCCTGCGGTCACAACCTTTGACAGACTGTCAGCGACAAGCACCTTTTTCGCCATACCCAGCGCAAAGGCATAGATTCCCTTACTTAGGTTTTTATATTGAATCCTGTGGTTTTCTGCTTCCCTAAGCTGCGGTATCAGCTCGTCATGATATACAATCGGTCCTGCAATCAGCTGTGGAAAGAAAGACACATACGCCGCATACTCCAAAAGGCTGTACTGCTCACATTCGCCCCGATATGAATCGATCACATAGGACAACTGTTGAAATGTATAAAAACTAATTCCCAGCGGAAGCACAAGTCTCAAAAAATGATAATCCGTCTTAAACAGCGCATTGACATTCTCAAGAAAAAAATCATAGTACTTAAAGCAAAACAGGATTCCGAGATTCAGCAGCAGTCCCGCAGCCAGACAGAGCCTGCGCTGCAGCGCCGTCCTTGCTTTTCCCATGCGGAAAACAAGCAGGTAGTTAAACAAAATGCTCGCAATAAGCATTGCCAGATATCTGATATTCTGGTACCCATAAAACACCATTGACATCGCGATAAGATATCCGAGTGCCGCCTTTTCCCACTTCATGTGGTGCAGCAAATAATAGCCTGTGACCACGAGCGGTAAAAACAGAAAAACAAATATATAGGAATTAAAAAGCATAACCTCTAACCTCGCTGTCCATGGAGATTACCGTTCCTAAGCGGAATCACGATTTTTTCATAAAGCCGCACGACTGCCGCATACAGTGGCGGCGATATCATAAAGAGCTTCCTGCGCATCCGATCCCCCTTTGCCACCATCCCGCTGCCATAAACCCTGTCCATCTCGTCCCTGTCCTTTTTTATCTCACTGACAAGTCTTAAAGCTGTCTCACGATTCCCAGTGTCTACGGCATCCATATAATAAAACAACAGCCGTCTTTGAAAGTGGTAGCGCGCAAAATCTGCCATCTGCGCGGAAACCGTTTCATTGATGCAGGCAATGTGCTCACGCCAGAACGGTATCTCATCCCGAAAGATACGCTCCACCCCCGCGGCATTCATAATGCTTCCCTCCCTGTCAATCACATAGTGATAGAAGCTTCTGTCCAGATATACCGCCCTGTCTGCCTTACAAAATGCACGTGTCGTGTACATGATATCCTCGGAGTTTCTTCCTTTTGGGAACACCATCCCGCGAACCAGTTCACGCTCAAAAAGTTTACTCCACACAGAATTATAGATGATATACGAATCGTGCCCGCCAATATATATTTTTAAGAGCTCGTCCCGTGAGAGCGGTATTATGCCGCCGTTTCCGCCCGCTTCTGTCCTGTCCCGATATTCATTAAAGTATCTGCACACCGCAATCCGTGCGTTGTTTTCCACACACGCACGGTACATCTGCTCATACATATCCGGTTCAATCCAGTCATCGCTGTCCACATACCCAATATACGTACCTGTTGCCAGCTCCAACCCCGCATTTCTTGCGTCGGACAGACCGCCGTTTGACTTGTGTAACACTTTCACCCGTTTGTCCTGATGCACATAATCGTCGCACATTGCTGCCGACATATCTGTCGAACCGTCATCGACAAGGATGATTTCCAGTTTTTGATAAGTCTGGTGCAGAATGGACTGCATACACCGGTCAAGGTATTTTTCAACATTATACACCGGCACAATGACTGATATCAGATCCTTTTCATCATTCTTCACTCCAATTCCCCCATCGCATTGATTAATGTCCACCCCTGCCAGTTTTTGTGCACTGTTTCTGCATCGGAAACCTCATAGTTGTCATGGCGGAGCGGTCGTATTGCAATCTTGTCTGCATTTTTGTTCAGCCTTGCTCCCCAGATGCTGAATGTGCTGTTCGCACAGATATTATGGCGGCAGCAGCTCATAAGCTTCATATCAAACATACTGTCGCTTCCGGTATTCCAGTCCACAACATGCATATTCGGCTTGTTGTAATGTTCCCTTGCATAGTCCGCATCATCAGAAAAAATGTAAAACATGGGATTTTCCACACGTTCTGCGATATACGTCATAGCACCATTGTAATACGCATCTGTGCAAATTCCCATATACCGCTTCCCATCTGCCACAGTAAGATAATCCTTGCGCCTGATGTGAATGCTCACCGCATTCTGCTGTGCCATCGCATTTATTATTTCACTGTTCTTTGGATTTTTACTATTTGGAAAAACGATTTTTTCCTGCAGCAAAGGAATGATATCAGCATAATACCGCTCGCATCCCCAGAAACCATACAAGTACACATCATCCATATCAAATATCTCCGGCATATACTCTGCGCACTCTTTTACAGTCCGGTCTTTCCTGCCGACCAGCTTCCGCCTGATTCTGTCCACAGGCTTCATGCTGTTGTCAAGAAATTTTTTTCGTTCTTCCGCTGTACACACCTCATAGTCCAGTCCAAGCCATTCCAGCTCCAGACTGCGCCATTCCCTGTCATCGCCCTGTGCTTCCCTGTACGCGTACAGGTCAAGCTTCACTTCCCTGCCAAGGGATTTCAGTTTTTCGTATAATGCGTACTGGTAAAGCTGGTTTCCGAGTCCTCCCATAACATGTATAATTATCATTTTGCTGAATCCTTTTTCCTAACGCCCGGCTGCCAGCTTTAACAGGCATGCCAGGCGGCTCAAATCTACTGTTCTATTCAGGTGCTGTCAGGAGAAATAGTTTTGCCGTTGTGTCCACAACCGCTTCCACTTCATACCCGTAATCCACCAGCGCCCTCGCCGCCGCATCAAACTGTCCCGACACAACATAAAGCTTTGCGGGAAGACCGTCCGTATAAACCTCTGTCTGCAAAAATTCAATCCACTCTTCCCCAGAATAGTTCAGCGACTCCAGGTTCTGACTGCAATAAATATTTTCCCATACGTCCTCACTGTACTCCCCGCTGTGTGTCAGATAGTACACAAAAGGATATCTTTGGTGAAAATTTACATATGTCGGCAGCTCATATCCTTTATCCTGATACCATGTCGCAACCACTGTCCGCAAATCCATCTTCGCCCAGTGGTTGTGAATTCTCTTTACGCCATAACAGCAAAACAGCAGCAGCCCGACAATGACCGCATATCTGAAATACCTTGTCAGTTTCCTGTCTTTTAGAATATCAAGAAATTCATCTATTACCAACGCAATCAGTATGAACCAGACCGGAAAAATAAAGAGATTGTACCTGTTTCCAAACCATCCGTAAGAATAGATATTGAGTGTTGTCAAGACATAATAAAACACAAAAATACCAATGCTGCAGTTCAAAAACTGCCTTATGCACTTGCGTTTCGTATGACGCCATACGAAAACGCTCATTACAATTAGTGCGAAAAGGACAATCCATATTGCCCATGTAAGCTTATCCCAGTCCCTGTCATAATCAAGCATGCACCATCGAAGCACCCACATCATACTGTCAAAAAAGTCCAGTATAATATTGTTTCCTGTAATCTCTATCGGCTTGTCAATGCCAAGCGTGGAAACTGCGTTTGATGACTGCGGTACCAGGAACAAGACTACAAGTGGCGCTCCTGCCCCGACAGCCGCAACGATATATGACGCAAACGCCGCTTTCAATGCTGACCATTCCCTGCTTCCTGCATAGTAGTACAGCAGCTGCAATGCCATCGGAATCACCACAAAAACAGCGCCATAATGTGTGTACACATCTATGACACACAGCACCGTAAAACCAAGTACCCTTTTTATTGTAACACTTTCTAAAATATGAAAATAAAGGTAAATCGTCCATACAAGAAACATAATCAGCATTGTATATTCTGATGCTTCTTTGACATAATACATCAAGATATAAATACTCGAATATATCACAACACAAAAAGCCGCCATATAGCGGTTACAAAGCTTCCTTATCACAACATAAATTCCAACTGCCGCGCCAAAGCCCATCAGCACGCTTGAAAAACGATACCACCATTCGCCATGGCTTACCTGAAGCCACAGACATATGAACCAGTTATACAGCGGCGGCTGTTGTTGAATATATGCCATTCGTTCATACATAGTGGCGTACTCTGTCACCCCCCTGATAGCACCCTTTACAGGAAGGGAACAGTAAAACTCCATCGCCTCGTCCTGCCAGATCGGTGCGTCTGTGAGCTTATACAACGCCATTATCCAATAATAAATAAATGCCGCGCCTGCCGTAATCCACTCCGGCAGGCGTATTCTGCTGTTTTTACCCATATCATATCCCCAGTAAAAAATTATTTAAAGAGATTCACCACCAGCTTCAGTCCATACTTTACATACTGCACAAAGATGCCCGGATCCTTGACACAGTCGCCCATTCTGCGAATGATGTACTTCGGTCTTAAATAAAAGCTAAGCAGTATGTTCTTCCTGAGCTTCATGACCTCGTCCAGCGTCAGGTGCATGGTACCTTTTGTGCTGGAATGGAAAAAGTCACTTCCGAGCACAGATTTTTCCAACAGCTTTTCCTGTCTACAGGTATCATACATTGGGGTACCGTAAAAAGGAAGCGCTATCGTGACCTCGATAAAATCCGGGTCTGTCTCCATGACAAGCTTCTTCGTCAAAAGGATGTCCGCTTTCGTCTCCCACGGAAATCCGATTACAAAATATCCCCAGAACTTGAGTCCAACCTCCTTGCACCACCTTGCCGCCTGTCTGTTCTCCTCTACCGTTGTACCTTTTCTCATCGTCTTAAGCATCTCGTCACTGCCGGATTCAAAGCCAAACGCCACCAAAAAGCAGCCTGCCTTTTTCATCAGCTCCAAGGTTTCCTTACTGAGCGGACGCACACGAGAGTTTGCCGTAAACTCAATCTTGCCATAAATTTTTGAGTGTATAATCAGTTCGCACATCTCCTTAACCCACTCTGGATTAATGGTGAATGTATCTGCCTTAAAAAAGAAGTTTCGGATGTGGTGCTTTTCGTAGCACTCTATCATCTCATCGAGTACATTCTGCGGACTGCGGAACCGCACGCGCCTTCCCGATATCTCCGGTGTAAGGCAGAACACACACTGGCTTGGACATCCTCTTGCCGTCTGAATCGTTGCCATTGGCTCTTTTGTGTCTGGCCGGATATAAAGCTCGTTGCGCATCAGCTCCCTTGCCGGAAACGGCTGTGCATCCAGATCATCATCCCACACATGGAACCTTGTGGGTACCATCCTGCCATTCGCATCTTTATATAAAATATTATTGATTTCTTCTGGCTTTCCTATTCCCTGAAAACAATAATCCGCTATCTTTCCGATACAGAAATCAATCTCTCCGCCAATGAGGTAATCCACATTGGACAGGTCGAGCATGTCGAGCATTGCCTGCTCCGGTGCATAGAACAACGCCCCTTTCAGTACGACAATGGGATTATACCTTGCTTTCAGCTCATTCACCACCTTGATATCGTCAAAAATGGTCGTATTTGTAATACTCATCATAATCATGTCCGGCTGAAACGCGTCCATATCCTTTAACAGTGCGTCAAAGGTATCACCCTGTGTCTGATAATCCTGAAGCTTTACCTCACAGCCGCTTTTCATTAAGATTGCAGCTGCATAACCTAAGTCGTTGCACGCGCGCATCGCCTGCGCAGATCCGTCGTCAATATTCTGCTGGCAGCGGTCCTCTCCTCTCTGAAACAGCGCCCCAGGCGGATAAAACAGCAGTATTCTTTTCTTATTCATCTGTATTCTTTTCCTTTCCACTTTTTATTCCAATCCATACAAATACACACTATATGGCATTTCGTCGTCCTGATATATATTTATCAGATTCATCTGCATCTCGTCGGCATTTGTAATCTCTACCCGTGAAAAAATATAGTCACACCCCAGTTGCCGCAACGCTGGTTCGTCAATCAAAATGTCCTGTGGCACCGCAGCTGCATTCGCACCGAAATCGTATAGATTCTCACCGGATGCCGAAAACAGGTATGCCCTGCATCCCCAGTCATCATAGTAGGCCTGCCAGTTCAGGTTCTCCGCAAGAGCCGGGGCAATTGCCGCGCGAAACTGCTCTTTATAATTCTGGCTGTAATAACCGCAATAACCGTCAATTGTGGTGATGCCATTGTAGGAGAGCATCGCCGGATGGAAACCATAAGCACATGCGCCCTTGTCAGGCGTATAGCCAATGTCTGCCTTAATTGCCGCTATCAGTGTCCCCCCATAAAACTCGTCATAGCTTAACTGGTTCACATCTGTATGCCTGACCAGCTTGTACAAATTACAATAGCATGTGTTATAAAAGTCACTGTACTCGCACTGTGTACCGCCGACAATCAGAATCGCCACAATGCAGGCAGCATGCGATACCGCATAAAATACAGCGCTTTTTTTATCATACAGCTCTTTTATCACAAGAAAGAACGCGATATACCACGCAAATGTATTAAAAAAGATAGTTCTACCATACTGAAACCCTTTTAACGGCGGCAAAACCGTCTCCACCATGTTTCTGAGCGGCTCCCAGAAATAAAGTGCATAAACCACACAGTTAAATATGATAAACACCATCGTGATATTAAATACATCCGCATAGATTTTTCCTTTTTTTCGGCCAGTGAGGTACTGTATATTATTCCATATAAAATAGAGCATACATACTGGCAGCACAAAATATGTATGAACGGATTTCGCATGGGAAAATCCGTTCAAAAATACATCAAGGAAACATTTCCACAGGTCAGCTGCCCCATAACTTGCTACGACCATGGTGCTTCTGATGGTCTCCTCATCGGACATCAGCATAATACCGAACAGCCTGTACTCAAAGCACACATACCCCGCCATCAGAACGCACAGTGCACCAGCCAGTGGAAGTGACGGCTTTTTGTCTCTTATCCATAATACAACTATCCCGATCAACAAATACCCCAGAATAAATGCACCAAAAAATGTAAAATACGACAGAATCGGATACAGAAATACCATAAGGAAAAGCTGCCACTCCGGTTTCTGATAAATTCGAATCAACAGATATAAGATAAGCGGCATCGACGAAAAGCAGATGGCATACATGGGATAAACCGGCAGGAGCGCAAATGCCGCAGCCACCAGTACCACAATTTTCTCATATTCCCTGTATTTTTCCCGAAGCACATGCTTTGCCAAAAGAAGTGATGAGAAAAAGGCAGTCACAAGTTTTAAGAGATACCCGGCAATATAAGCATAGATGTCCGGTAAAATCAGATATAGTATGTTATAGAGAGAAAACTCCGACGGAAAATAGTCTCTGCCAATGCTTCCAAGTACCGGTAATACCTGATTATGGGAAAAAAACGCACCATTGTCTCGAAGCATCTTGAGCTGTGTGATAAACAAGTCAAGGTTATCGCAGATTCCCACATATATATTTTTTTGCAGCAACAGTAAAATAGCAGCCTCACATGCAAAGATGCCTCCTGCCAGAATAAAATGCCAGTTTCTTTTAAACGCATTCATCACAAGTTTCCACCTTTCGTATCTTTTTATGATAGCATACTATTTTCCATCGGTAAAGAATGGTATTTCTATTACTGTTCACTCCGTTCCAGCAACAGGTAAAAATCCATGCACTATTTGCTGCGCAAATGAATTTTTACCTGGCTGCGATACGTTTTCTTACGGACTTCGCATTTAATACATCGCTGAAATTATGAGGTTCTGGTAGATCTGTTGTAACGGCATGGAAGGATCCACCTCAAATCCGGTTTTGCTGAGTATCACCTGACCATTTGGCATCACGAAGCTGCCGTCCTGAATCAGTCCAGGGAGCGCCGCAGTCTCAAATACCATATCATTGATCTCTGTATACTGGGGCACATATGTCGAAAAATCCTGCATGATAAAGCGATATATTTTTCTGGCAAGCAAATTGTAACCGGCATCATTCAGGTGGCATCCATCACAGATGAAATTTCCATACGCCTCAAGCGCTTCCCTGTTATCTGCCAGGTTAAGCTCATAATCTGCATACAGATCGAGTACCGGTATCCCATAGTACTCACATCTGTCAAGCATCGCATTTCGATACTGCTTAAACGTGCCGGTTCCGAAATCACTGTATGTGCTGCGTTTATATGTGTGCGTCTCATCTGCGTCCTTACTTTGCTGATATGGAACTATAAAAACGATATCCGCGTTTGGATGCGCACCTTTCAGATATGGGATCATTGTATTCAGTGCGCCGTAAAATGTGTTTGGTCTGGTGTCCGTCCTGTTTCCAATCGGGCAGTCTCCAAACCAGAAATCATTTGTGCCGCCAAAAACAATCACCAGATCCGCCGATTTGTCCATGGCATACATTCTGTCAACAAACGATCCCGGATTCGTCCAACCCTCTGGTATATCAGTAATTCTTGAGCCAGAAACTCCATAATTGTTTACCACTGCACCTGTCAGTTTGGACAATACAACCGGATATGCCTTGTCAGGCGTCCTAGCCCCTACCCCTTCCGTGAGCGAATCCCCAAGTATATCAATGACATGGTATTTCTCAAGCGGAAGCCCCAGCGCAGCAAGCTCTGCCTGCGCATTCAAAATTAATGTCATCTCATTGTCTGTGTTCTCAGTCGTCAACTGAAGTGTTGTTTCGTCAACGGGCACTGGTACTACTGGCACTTCCGCCATCAATGTCTGCATCGCTGACGCTTCTAGTGTTGTCAGGGATTGAACCGCTGGTGTCTCTGTTGTCGGCGCTTCTATTACCGGAGGCTGCTCTGCTGCCATAACAGAGCCTGACGGCTGACACAGGAAAGTTATGATGCCTGCCGCTCCAATCACCCTCAATAACGTTCTTCTCATATCATACCCCTCTTTCTCATTCGCATGTAACCTTATTACCAATATATTACTATTTTTTTTGGAATATGTACAGACTCATAACGCACTAAAACATGTTTACAAAACAGGAAAAAGGTGGCAAAATGTTACTAAACACTTATAGAAAGGATACCTATATAAATGAAAAAACAGCTCAAATCGCTCAATGTTTTAAAGGGCATTGGCATTCTGATGATTATCATGGTACACAACCGCCATTTTATCATGAAAGACATGTCAGGGCTCCGCCAGCTGATTAACTACGGTCAGATGGGATGCCAGCTCTTTTTTATGGTTTCCGGAATGGCGCTCTGCTATTCATGGTATCATCTTACATCCAAATATACAGGCTTGCAGGAAACTCAGCTTACATTCCGGCAGCGCATTCTATGCAGCGGTCAGTTTATTCTGCGCCGTTATTTACGTCTTGCGCCGGGATTTCTCATTATTTTATGTATCAACTACATGCTCAACGTCCTCTTTATGGATGTGCTCGATCACTCCCCCGGCTTTATCGTCAACAGGGAACCTGCCGCCATTCTCACAAATCTGCTGTTCCTTCACGGATTTTTTCCCGACTACATCAATAACGTTTTTCCAGGCGGATGGTACATCGGAACCACATTTATTCTGTATGCACTGTTTCCCCTGTTAATCCTGTTGTTTGAAAAACTGTATTCCCTGAAGCGGCATTCTATATTAATAATACCTGTTATTTTCTTAGCATTGAATTGTGTCCTTCTACGGAATATCGCCAACACCACACATAATGCGCTTTATCCGTATAACAATTCCTTTTTATACTATTTTTTTACCAACCAGCTGCCCTGTTTTTCTCTTGGCATTATGCTGTACTTCCAGGAAAAGACGGGGTTTTCGGCAAAATGTCCGCTGCCGGTTTCTATCCTATTGTCTGCGGTTACATGTTTTGTTTCCATCCGTCTCTACCTGATGCCTGAACAGAATTTCATCTATTCTGTCATTCCCTCACTTGTCGGGCTTTCGTATTACTGGCTTGCCGTAAGTTTTATCCATATTGAGCTGTGTGCAGCAAGTCCAGAGGAAACAAAGGATTGCGGGACAAATCTGCGTGCCGCCGAATCCTCACAGCATGCGGCCAGACGCATCATACATCCTTTTACAGATTTTATCGCATCATGCGGCAGCAACTCCTATGGCATGTATCTGGTTCACGCTTTTGTCAGCTGGTATGGGCTGAAAGACCTCTCTTATTTTCTGACACAAGGCGGATATACATACAACGACCTGCTGCTTTACTGTGCGCTGTACCTTCCCACTGTCTTTGTCATCTATGTCCTCGGACTCTATATGGCGAAGCTGCTTGACATTATTGACAAAAAACTGAGACCCTCCGGCTAAGCCAAGAGGTCTCTCAACAGTTCTCTCTCTTTTTTCTTTTTGCTGACAATTATATAATCCATATCGTTCCCCTGTGCGGCAAGACCATCTTTCTCATAGCGGTCACCAATCATCAGCGCTTCTGTATTGGATAAATTTCGTTCTCTTAAAATAACACCGATTCCTTTTGGATCAGGTTTCATGCAGCCGATCTGTCTGTCCGATGATGTATAACAGATGTCTGCTTTTATCCGAAGCGCCTTTAACTTATCCTGAACTGGATAATCCGAATAAATAATTACTGTTATTTTATGATTCCGCAGTTCTTTTATCATGTCTGCGAGCACATTATCGCGATAACCAGGAAGGAGCTTTAGCGGCGCTTCAAGCATAAAGAATGTTACTGTCTTCCGGACTCTCTCCGAAGTTACTTTCATCTTTTCCGCCACATATGCATACTGCCGTCCGTCAAGCTCCTGCATATTGCCGGTTTCCGGCGCGGTATCATATTTCTCCCAGTTTTCCCGCACTTTTCTGTATTTTTTGATAATAAGCATGTCCTTTAAGGAGGACGGATGCCTCACGAGATATCCCAGCAGCCAGCATGCCATGCGCAGCCGGAAAGGATTCTGGTAATACAGTGTGCCATCCAGGTCAAAAATGACTGCCTTGTACTGGGCTATCTTCTCTTTCCTCATATGAATACGGTTCATAACTCCTCACCATTCCTTATATTACTGCTTCTACTCACTTTCCAGTCGGAATGAAAAATGCCGTCTCCCACATTTTCATAATGGGGATATCTACAATGGTGAGTACCGCAAAGAGCACCACAAGGATTCCCACCAGTATCATCAGCTTTTTCTCCCTGAAAAGTTTTTCGGGCTTCTGCGCTGCGGAGTCCGGTTTATACGCTATGTAGAGATAATAGCAAAACAGGAAAAACAAAACTGGTATCGCCACTATATACTCAATCCTGTACTTTAACAGAAAAATACCTATCAAAAAGGTTGCGCACAGCGCATAAAAGAATGAAGAACACAGCAGTGTTGCCTCCGAGTACCTGGCAAATGATTTGCGGTAAGAGCCTGCAAGCTTCGGGTCTCCTATCATGCGGTACTCCGCATAACGCTTTACTGCCATCAAAAATGCCCCTGCCATCCAGTAGCCGACAAGGACGCTGGATGGCGGGTATACATCCTCACAAACAATAAACCAGCCCAGCAAAAGGCGTATCATATTGTTGATAGATTCTGACAACACATCCAGATATACGATGTCCTTTGTCCGTATCGGTTTCACATTGTACAAAACACCCATGAGCAGAAGCCACACTTCCGTCAACAGAAACGGAATATTAACCAGTAACGACAGTGCAACGCCTGCCGCAATACATACCGCGTATTCTGCCATCACAAGTGAAAACCGCATATTCTGGCTGACTACAGGGCGGTACTTCTTCGTCGGATGGTACTTGTCAAACGCTGCGTCGAGCCACTCGTTAATCACATAATTCGCCGACGCGATAAAGCATGTCGCCAGAAAGCCTGCTGCCAGTTTTAGCAGAAATGTTCCTATTTCGTCCGGAATCTCAATTAAAATCAACGCCAGAACGAGTCCGGGTATGATAAACACATTTTTCACCCAGTGGTCGGGTCTTGCTATCTTGATATATGCACTAAGCGGTGCTGTATTTTGCGTATTCATTTTATCCTCCCTGCAATAGCCAAATTCCTGCGAATTTGTGCATTTTTGTTACCTGTTCCCCTGTTCCTGCATCCAGGACTGGAACATTAAAATATACCATATCTGTATGCGCCAGTTTCCGTTGTCAATAAAATCATGCCAGATTCTGTGCACTTCATCCGCATTCAGAATCCCCTGACGTCTGATAAGCGCCATGTCCAGCAGTGATTCCGCCCACTCGCGCAGTTCCTTTTCCCTAAGCCACTGTGTAATCGGAATGGAAAAGCCCTTTTTGGGTCTGTCCATCATCTCCGCCGGCACATATCTGTACAGGACATCGCGCAGAACCAGCTTGCCAGTGTCACCCTGCTTCTTGTACTCCATGGGAATCGTCCATGCAAACTCAACAACATCCCTGTCAAGCATCGGCACCCTTGTCTCAAGCGATACTGCCATGGCGGAACGGTCAACCTTGACCAGAATGTCATCGGGGTGGTAAACCTCCATATCCATCAACATGATGCTGTTTCTCGTATCTCTCAAATCGCCATATGGACGGTTATTGTGTTTATATGGGTATGCTGTCTTATCAATGGCAATATTGAGATTGGAAGCTTCCTGCGCGTTTGACAGCTCATACAGGTGTTCCGGACTCTTTGCCCCAAGCAGATATGCCTTTGTCTGAAGCAGCTGATTGTTTTTTATCAGGGGATTTCCCACGAGCAGCCTGCTGCAGAAATGGCGCAGTCCATATGGATACCCTTTCATTTTGCCCCATATCCTGTCTATGGACGGATAGGTCATATAGCCGCAGAACAACTCGTCCCCGCCATCACCGCTCAGGGAAACTGTCACATGCTCCCTTGTCATCTTACTGACCAGATAAGTCGGTATCTGCGACGAATCCGCAAACGGCTCGCCAAATATGTGGGAAAGGCTCGGAATCACTGCCTTGGCGTCCTGTGACGTGATATAGAGCTCTGTGTGCGCTGTGCCGAGATGCTTTGCAATCTCCTTGGCATATGCCGCCTCATTGTATTCCGGATTGTCCATTCCAATCGTAAAGCTTCTGACTTTCTGCCCCGACTGCGCCTGCATAAGCGCCACAACCGTACTGCTGTCAATGCCTGCCGACAGAAACGCCCCGACTGGCACATCCGCGACCATCTGATCAGAAATGGACGCCTTCAAAAGCCGCTCGAGCTCGTCCGCCGCCTCCTGCCTGCTCCCCGTAAAAGGATGCTCCTGACCATATTTTGCCGCCTCGCGCACCGACCAGTAGGCGCTTATTTCCGGCTCCTTGTAGGGAAAGTCGATCGCAAGCATGCAGCCCGCGTCCAGCTTGTAAATATTCTGATAAATAGAGTACGGCGCCGGAATATAGCCGTGTATAAAATAGAGCTGGAGAACCTTTGTATCAATCGGATTGTCAAATCCGTCCAGCACACTGATACTGCCAATATCCGAGGCAAACACAAACTGTCCATTGACAAATCCATAATATAGCGGTTTCTCACCAATTCTGTCCCTTATCAGGGTGAGACGCCCCGTTTCTTTGTCAAGAAGCGCTATCGCAAACATTCCCTTACACTGTCTGATAGTCTCCTGCACACCATATGCCTCAAAGGCTTCGAGCAGCACTTCTGTGTCCGATGTTCCCCGAAAGGCAGTGACTTTTTTCTCCGAAAGGAGCCTGTCCCGAAGCTTCCTGTAATTATAGATTTCCCCGTTAAATACACACACGTACCTTCCGGATGACGAGTGCATCGGCTGTGCGCCGTTTGCCGACAAATCCACAATTGAAAGCCTGCGATGTCCAAACACGACATTCGCGTCATCACTTGCCCATATACCCCCGGCATCTGGTCCTCTGTGGTACATCCTCTCATTCATCTTTTCGATATTTTCTTTCCAGTTTGTCGGTCTGTTACAAAATCCGGCTATTCCACACATACATTCCTACCAATGCCTTTCACTCTGTTCTCCATGTTTTGCCATAACAGTGCAAAATCTCTGATTTCACTCTGTTCTCTAGTGCGTGTTTGAAAAATGCTTTCTGCCAGACGTGCGTCACAGTTTGTGGGAGATTTGTGCCAAATGAAGGAGGCGTAGGGGTCAAAGGCATAAAAGGCAATGCCTTACGTCGACTGAATTTGGCGCAAATATCACGCAAAGTGGGGCGTATAGATGGCAGGAATGATTTTTCAAACCCGCTCTAGTGATAATACCACAAATTTTGAATAATTCATAGTATAAAGTATGTAGAGAATTTTGGAATTTAAAACAAAAGTTACAATTCACACCAACGCCAGTTTTCATCAGCTTATATGTTATTGCGGTGTGAATTATAACAGATTTTGCACACAAAATGCTAAAAGGCAAGCATTTTGGCGCATGATTCCCACTACTTTGGCGTTGGTGTGAATTGTAACAAACAAAAAACAGACAGCGCCCCCTGTCACGGAGTGCGCTGTCTGTTTTTTACAGTGTCAGAATCCTTATTTTCCAAGAGAGATTTGACCCGTCTGTCGTTGTTATCGTTATCCAGGCTTCTTCACCTGACTTCTTTGCTGTTATCTTGCCATTTGATGTAACTGTCGCTATTTTTTTGTCGCTTGTCGTATAGGTCAGCTTCTGATTGGACGCCGTAATTGGCAGAATTTTTATCTGCTCTGGTAAGAGTGTGTAGGAGTTGCCTTTCCTAAGCTTAATCTCCGTAAGTTCTTTGCTCTTATCCTCCACATCCATAATCTTAAAGCTGGTGATAAGCTTACCGACATACAACGTGACTTTTCCGGACTTTTTGCTTCCGTCACACGCTGTCGCGGTGATTGTCACTTTACCAGTCGACAGACCGGTAACAAGACCATTCTCATCCACTTTTGCTACCTTGGTATTACTTGACTTCCACGCCACAGACTGGTCTGTAAGCTCATTTGCAGGCTTTTTATTGTCTGTGAGCCGGAAAATAAGCTGTTTTTCTGCAGGCGTCGTACTCAAGTCAACTCCCAGTACAGCGTTATATTCTGTGCTCCCCTTTTCCAATATCTCCACCTTGTTTACAGGGTTGGTGACATACACCCTAAAATAGCATGGCTCCCCGTTTCCGTTGTCCGCTGGGGTCGCTTTCACAGTAATATAACCGTTCGGGTACTGGAACAGGTCAATCATCTTTTTCGCTGTCACCTTGCCCGTTGTTTTGTTTACAGACACCACGCTGGGCGCCTCACTCTCCCAGACTACCTTTTTTGTCGTAGCTGACATCGGACTGTACTTCACACTAAGCTGCACTGTCTTCTTAAGCCCTACCTTAACCTCGTCTGCACCATCCGGTGTAACTGCAGTCACTTTTTTCGACACATTGATTGTCAAGGTTGCTTTTTTCCCGCTGCCGTCTATCGCTGCGGCAGTTATTACAGCCTTGCCATTCTTCTTCACCTCAACGACGCCGTTTTCATCGACTGTGGCTATCGAAGTCTTATTGGATGACCACTTTACATTTGTATTATCATCCCCGACCACTATCGCTGTAAGCTGTAAAGGATCCGACAAAATGTCAACACCCAGAGTCGCCTTGTTTTTCTGCGGAATGCCATTCACCAGTATGGTGACTTCACTGACTGCCGGTCTGACGTGTACAATATGGGAATCCTTTTCCCCATTATTGCCGTCTTTTGCAACTGCAACGATTTCGACATCCCCCTCCTGTTTCTTGGCTGTGACTTGTCCTTTGCTGTTCACTGTCGCAATGGAGGCATCTCCAGGGTTGGCAAGTTTCCACTCTACAGACGTATAGCCCGCTGACAGCTGGATTTTTTTGCCCATTGCTACCTGTGTCGGTCCCGTAATTTTTACTTTTGGCTCAGGGTCTTTGATATTCAGCCTGCACGTATCTGTCACCCCTGTTCCATCTGTTGTTTTCGCCGTGATTGTCACACTGCCTTTTCTCAGCACAGTAACCTGTGCGATTCTTCCATCTGAAGCGGGATCTGGTTCAACAACGGCTATCGTCTTATCAGATGTACTCCATGTTACCGTTTTCGGGTATCCTGCTTCCCCCTGAGAAGTTGAATTATTGTCGTTAAATATGGCCTCAAGACGATAGGTATCTCCGTTTCGCATATCCACTTCAGCAGATTTCTTTTTTGTACTCTCATTTTCTTCTATACTCAGCAGCCTGTCATAGCTTGCAATGTCCACCTTGTCCGGATAAGCAACCGCATAAACCATAAACCGGTCTTTGACCCCGCTTCCGTCGGCTGCCTCTGCCGTTATCTCTGCCATGCCAAACCGGTTTAAGGCAGTGACCATGCCATTTCCGTCTACCTGGATATTCTCAGGATTGTTGCTTCGCCAGAGTACACTTTTATTCGCTGCATCCTTGCCGCCTACTTCCACCTTTAACTGGACAGATTTGTCCATTCCCACATAGTGGCTTCCCGAAATCTTGATGCTCTTTACAAGGGTTGTGACAAACACTTTCACGCTCGCCGTATTTTTACTGCCATCCGTCGACGTAGCCGTCACATTTGCCGTACCCATGCCTACCGCTGTTATCAGTCCATCCTCAACCTTTACTACTTTCTCATTGCTCGACTTCCATGTGACAGTCTGACATGCCGTATCTGGAAGGATTTTGACTCCAAGCTTATAAGTCAGCATATTCTTATCCGGATCAAGTCCTACCGACTTTCCTGAAAGCACTGCATCTTTTTCGCTTAGGCTGCTGTCCAAGGACACGATATCAAATTTCGTTATCACATCCGTCACACGCACAGTGTGTGTAGCCTGCACACCGCTTCCGTCCGCCGCTTCGGCAATAATAACCGCAGTTCCGGGCGCAACTCCTGTCACATCGCCTGTTGTCGGATTCACTTTCGCGATGCTGTCCATCAGCGAGGACCATTTTACCTTCTGGTTTGTCGCCGATTTTGGATATACTTCCGCCTTTAACCGAATCGTACTTCCTTTCATAACCATATTGCTTCCGGTTATGACAATATCAGACGCGAGTGCGGATACATTGACTGTAACTGTCGCAGTCACTCCACTGCCGTCTGCCGCCGTGGCTGTAATGATTGCATTTCCCTTGTCCAGGACGTTCACCTTGCAAGTTCTGTCACTGGTCTTTTCTACCTTTGCAATTTTCGGATTGCTGGTTTTCCATGTGACAGCCTGGGAAGCATTATCCGGATAGTTTTTGGCTGTCAGTGTAAAAAACATATCATCCTTTTCCGGATTAATGCCTATCGTAGAACCGTTCACATGGTGCTGCAAATCCGTATTTTTATACAAATTTACAGATTCCGTAAGCGGTTTGATTACCAGCTTGATTTCACACTCTGCCTTACCTGCATCAAGTGAGACCGCCTTCACTGTCACCCTTGTATTCGCTGTCACCTTGTTTGCCGTGATGGTCATTACCGTCTTGATATCCGGCTTGCCATCCGGATTATTAGAAGAAAATTTAATCGCGTTTTTGTCACCACTCGTGACACTGAACGAGAGGCTCATATTGGACACAGATGCGGGCACAAATTCCGGCGTCAGCTTCACACCGTTTCCACTTGTGATAACAATCTCGTCCCCTTCCTTCACAACCGGAATATTTTTGTTTACCGATTCTGCCGCCATCGTAAAGGACTGGACAATCCTTCTCGTGTACACTGTAGCGCTTTGTGTCACCTTGCTGCCGTCAAGCGCCGCTGCCGTTATAACGGCTTCTCCCTCACCGTTTCCAACTGCAACACCGCTCTTGGAATCCGGAAATCTGATAACGGATTCCCTGCTTGACTTCCACTCTACTTTCTGCCCCGCGTCTCTCGGAAGAATCTCCGCCGTCAACTCGTCCGTAGGCTTGTCAAGTTTTTTATTTCCTGCGGCGATAAACTTCTTCGTATACAAATCGTATGTAATATTTCCGGATGCCTCCTCATTTCCCATCTTGATCGTGATGGAGGATGCCTGCGGCGCAACTGCAATATTGCAGATTACAGCCTCATAATACTTATCCCCCTCGGATATCACAATGGTCAGCTTCGCGGTTCCCGTCCCCACTCCGACAAGCGTCACACGGTCTCTGTCCGCTGGTTCCAGCTCCTTAAACTTAAATACTTTTGCATTGCTGGTCGTCCACTGAATCTTCCGGTTGGCACTGATGCCTTTTCCGTACTTCACCTCCACAACAATCTCATCATTGACAGCAAAACCGGATGATATACCTGTTGTGGGTGCAGATATCAACTCATTGGTATCTACCCGGCGCACAAAAATCTCATCCGCCGTGACATTGACCTGTATCCGGGCTGATATCGTCTCGTCATCTGCCACCGAAACGGTAACATAAGTGGTACCTGTGCCGACTGCCTTAACTGTACCATCCTGCCCTACATCTGCGATGGAAGTATTTTCCGATTTCCAAATCAGGGCTGCATTTTCCGCATTCTCCGGATAGATCGACACAGCAATTTTCTGCTCCTCCTCTATCTGAAGCGTGATATTTTTCATGGCAGCCTCAATACGCTCCACCGCCACATAGGTATCCCACTTCGCATACACCATCGTAGGCTTATCCACAGGAGCTGTAAATCCATATGCCGAAGTACACGCCGCATCGCTAAACCAGCCTTTAAAGTCCGCGTGCTTTCTTACAGGGTCAGCCGGCGCTGCGCCTACACTATCCCCTGAACGTACCAGATGAAAATATTTATCCAGACACCCGCCATTTAATTCATACACTACGGGATAGCTTCTCTGCTCCGCGCCCTGTCCTGCAACAATCGGATAGCCGCCGTTGACGCTGCCGCCGTCACTTTCAAAGCCGCCTCCAAGCGTGCCTGCAAGCTCCTTTAGTTCCTGCTCCGTCTTTTTCGCACTGGCATCCACTACAATTTCATCCGCACGGCAGGCAATTCTTTCAATTCCGCCCTCGAGATAATAAACATTCGCACAGTCTGCCACGCCTGCCTCTCCGAGAAAGCCTGCTATCATTCCCGAGCAGGTCACATTGAGTATATTTGCTGTGTTATATGCATTTGAGACAGCGCCGCACTTGAGGATTCCCACAATTCCGCCCGCATAGCCGACTGTGGTGTCCGGCGTAATGCTCCCTGTGTTGTAGCAGTTTTCGATACTGACAGCATATGGTACACTGTCCGATTTGTACTCACTGCTTCCGAGAATACCGCCGACGCCCTGTGCATTTGTGCCTTCCTTTCCTGTCACAGAGCCTTTGTTAAAACATCCGGTTATCACGCTTTTCGCGCTGCCGTCCGTGTTTTTCGTACCAATATTTTGTCCTGCAATTCCGCCAATGTTTGCAATACCTGTAATCCCTGCATAGTTTCCGCACTTGCTGATGGTTCCTGCCGTGGTGCCTGCGATTCCGCCGACATTATTTACAGAGCTGCTCACACTGCCATGGTTATAGCAGTTTTCAATCTTTCCGGAAGCTGTGTTTTTCGCAACGATTCCGCCTGTCTGACCAGTACCGCTCTGCCTGCATGTAACCGCCCCATAATTGTCACAGCCTGACACTGTACCGGCATTCTCGCCGCTAATACCGCCCGATGCCGCTTTTGAGGAAACTTCCATATAATTTGCGCAGTTTTCAATGACATTATCATTTCTGCCTGCGATTCCGCCGACATTTCCCATGGAAACGGCAATCTTACCGATTCCATAACAGTTCCGAACCGTTCCTGAACTATTTAAGCCTACAATGGCGCCTACATTCCCGCTGTAGGAATCATTTGCCGTGATTTCGCCTGAGAACACGCAGTTCTCAACCGTTCCCATATTCATTCCCACAATACCAGCAAGCTTATCCACGCTGTCGGATGCCGTCAGATTACCTGTCACGACACAGTATGATATGGTACCGCTGTTCTCTGCTGTAACCACACCGCTTACTCCATCCGATACTACATTGCTGATGTGTAGATTTTTGACTTCTGCATCCCTGTTGATGCTGCGAAACAATCCTGTCTGTATCTTAACATTGTTGATGGAATGTCCGTTACCGTTAAATACACCGCTAAAGGACGCATTAAACAGCGCTGTCTCCCCTTTCATGTCAATGTCGCAATCAAGATTGATTACATCAGATGCATACGCAGAAGGGTTTGAAAGAAATGTAATAAATTCGTCCCTGCTCTTGATTTTGTAACTTCCGTCCGCTTCCGGCTTTAACTCTGCCACAGATTTGTATGTCACCGCACGTGTTTGGGCGTATGCCGATGTGCGGCCTGATTCTCCGCTGTATGTATACACGGATGTATCTACATCCGGCACCTTTATCTCCAAACTTTCCGTCTGCTCCTCTGTCGTTTCTGTCTCCGTCTCGGTTTCCTGCTCTGGCAGCTCGTCTGTGGTCGTTTCTGTCTCCTCATCCGCTATTGTCTCGGTCTCGGTTTCCTGCTCTGTTGTATTATTTACCGACTCTGTCTCCGATGGCTCTGTGGCCGGAGTCTCTGTAGATGACGATTCGGTACTTGATGATTCTGTGTCCGGCACTTCCGGATCTGATGGTTCGGTATCTGGCACTTCCGGACTGGACGGTTCCGTATTTGATGTCCCGGCAGCCGGCATCTCCGCACTGGACGATTCTGTATCTGCTGTCTCCTCCTGCGGTTCGCCCGCCTGCTCCGCTTGCGACGACTCCTCCGATTCATCCTGTGCGTTTTGCCCTTCCGCCGTTTCTGTCTGCACGCTGCTTGTTTCAGTATCTTGTGTCTGTGCCGCATAGACAGTTCCAGGCTGCGGCAATTCTGTTATAAGCAAAGCCGCCGAAAGAACTGCGGCGGCAATCCGTCTGATTCGTTTCGCTCCTCTGTACTGCATTTTTTCCTCCTCTTTACACTTAACATAGGAAACCATTTTTCCAACAGTTTCCGACTCTCTTCTCCGAAGTTCATATTTTATGTAAAACAAACTTTGTCTTGTCTATTCTATAATATTTCAGCTTTTTTTTCCAGTAAATTCACATTATTTTAATAAAAATCTAATTGCATTTCATATACTTTTCCTTAATCATGTAGACTGTGTACCACAAACTCATCTTATGCAATTGAGGTGATGATTAAATCATCTCTTTCACCAGTCAGCAGATCTACTCTCCTGCCACGCAGCCTTGCATCAACCTGAAAGCCTGATTTTTCAAGCAGCTTCAGGGAAGCTTGGTTTGTCTCATTGCATCTGGCTTCTATTGGCGTCTGTCCGTCATCGGATACCCTATAACAATCCACTGTAATAACAAAATTTCTTTTTATCTAAGAGCTGCCTTTTGTACCAGATCCCCTCTCTCGATTCCATCTATTATTTGTTTCGCCATCCTATTCATGTTAAATGGAGAGTAGTTATCCCATACTATATTACTGCTTATATCCGTAGCACGTATTATTTTGTCCTCACCTTCAAAAGAAATTGTAATGCCAAATATCATAAAATTAGACCTTATGGTATTTAGCTGGCGAAACGTTGCATTCTTGGCGCTTATATAGAAACCATTTAGTGCATGGCATATTCTGGACTGATTTTCCACCAGATTGTCACGGTACCAGTCCTGACGCTCCTGCAACTCTTCTTGTCTTAACATAGCATGCTGCCTGATTTGTTCTTCCTGTTCATCTGTCAGCGTAATCGGAGCCATGGTTTCAAAGTCAATGCTCGGATATACCAGCTCTGCCACGTAAATAATATTATTGTGATTCAGCCAGTTTCCCTTTTTCAAAAGAATATGCCCTACACTTTTGCTTGCAGTTATATCCATCAGTGCCTTTTTACCAGGGGTAGATTCACTGTCCAGTACGATATCCGGGCGGGTTCCTTCTAATATACCTGTATTCTGTAATGTCAGTCCTGGAAGATTCTTTATCCTGTTGCTTACCTTATTTTCTATCACATACCCAGCCGCTGTGGATGGATGGATAGTACTCTTCCCATTCCCACTCCCATTCTCATAATTTCTTTTCCGTATGATATAGGTTTTTATATAATTATCCGATGCGCCGGCAAAATTGCCCGCTAAAAGTTCATTATAAGCCGTCTGCACATAACTGTCCAGCACCCCCGCTTTCTCCTCAAACTCTTGCTCCCCTTTTTCCTTTATCTCATTTGGTTTAAATCTCACCACACTTCTCTGGATAACCCCTGTGCTGTTCCATATATGTTCCGTGCTGTCATTCTTCCTGTCATTATTCCATATGTATTTCTGCCTCTCTGCCATCTGGTCACCCAGCCATGGCAGCTGTGGCACATTGCTTTTTTTCATTTTCCTCAATATAGCTCTGTTTTCTGCGCCAGCCGTCTTTTTTTCCATCTTCTGTGCAAACATCTTTATCCTCCTTTCATACAGGACTGTCATCACCAAAATGGGTGAATCTAACATCCATTTGCCGCTTATTTCACCTATGTATTATTAATTAATAATATAGGAATGATTTTCAAACACGCTCTAGAGCGTGTTTGAAAAATGCTTTCTGTTAATTTTCTGTTTATATGCAACCTCCCAGCGTTTTTTCCCTCTATAAATGATACAGGCACTGCTGCGTTTATTTTATAGTTTACCCGCTGTTTCATAAATGCCCGTAACAGAAAGGAGTTGCTTCACATGAAAAAACATATTATAATGCTGTATCTATTCTCTAGTCTGTCCGTCAGCCTGCTGTTAAGCGGCTGCGCAAATATTGTATCACCCAATCCGTCTACGAATGGCACAAGCCCCTATGCCGGGGAAACCGTCCTATCCAGCCGCTCAGACGAAGATAAAAATACGCTCGCAGAGGAGCATGAAACCACAAGTCAAACCGCAATTTGCAGCCTCCCGCTCCAAACCGAATATAAAGCGGTCGAGCAAGGCGGTCCCTACGGGAAGCTCTCCCTGTCCATCCCTGCTGGCTGGCACTACGAAACCTGCCCCATGGACAGCGACAGCCAGCTGCATGGACTATACGGCATCCGCTTTTATCCAGAAGACGCGGCAGACGGCCATATTGAACTTTCCTACATCGACTCCTTTGGCGTCTGCGGGACAGGGCTTTCTGAGGAGACAGCGGCCATCGCTGGAAATTCAGCCGTTGTCGGCATCTATGACAATCATGCATACTGGGATTTTATTTCTTTTCGTGACGCTTATTCCGGCATTGTCGCTCTTACATATGATGTGGAAAGCTGGTGGGAATCTTACGGCGGACAAGTGATGGATATTCTGGACACACTGTCTTATGACACCTCCATAAAAGAAGGCGGTGCATGTATCTACGCCCCTGAATCCGAGGCTGACAAAATCGGATTACATTTTGAATTAAAAAAGATTTCCCCATCTGGTGCAACCTTGGTGTTTCACCAGTATGACGAAAAAGCGCCAACCGGTGAACTGGAATATGGTTCTGCCTTTGTACTTGAAGTTCAGAAAAACAATACGTGGGAAGAAGTCCCTGTCGTTGTAAATGGCGATTATGGATTTCACGAAACAGCCTTCAACATTCCCAATCGTGATTCCACTGAACAGGAACTTGACTGGGAATGGCTGTATGGCGTACTTTCCCCCGGCATTTACAGAATAAAAAAGGAAATACTGGATTTCAGAGCCCCTGGGGATTATGACAAATATACCGTCTATGCGCAGTTTGTTTTGAATTGACTTTATTCAATGCTTTCCTTATTTACAACTTTACAATGCGTTTTACATCTGCGGTTCTATGACGCATTCATCTCGTTTTTCAAAAGCTGATACACAGCCGCCGCCAGCGGAACGCCCAGCAGCATACCGCCTACACCTATCACACCGCCGCCGACGGTCACGGCGGCGAGCACCCACACCCCCGGCAGACCGATGGATGATCCGACCACGCGCGGATAAATCAGATTGCCTTCCAGCTGCTGCAAAGCCACCAGAAACACAATAAATATAACCGCTTTCACGGGAGAAATCGTGAAAATCATAAATGCACCGACAATCGCACCGATATAGGCGCCGGCAATCGGAATCAGCGCCGTAAAGCCTACCAGACAACCAATCATCGCAGCGTACGGCAGTCTCAGCAGCAGCATGCCGCCCATGCAGAGCAGTCCGAGAATCACTGCCTCCGTACACTGCCCCACGATAAAGCTGTGAAACGACTGGTTCAGGATATCCACAACATAATAAAACTTTTTCGTTACCTTCTCCGGCAGATACCGCACAAACAGCCGGCGAAACTGCCCGCCCAGCTTTTCCTTTCCAATCAGCAGATAGATGGCAAAGACCAGACCGACCATCAGGGTAACGACCGTCGAAAATACGGAGGAGATAATGCTCGTGGCGGCGCCCATCACACCGCCAAGACCGTTGAGCAGGATGTTAATGACTTTTGTAAATGTCTCCTGCCAGTCCGTCTCACTACCCTGAAACAGACTGCTCTCGCCCGCCAGCAGTGTACTGATCTGCAGGTTGTCCTCCATCCATACCGCAATCGTGTCCAGTACGCCGGGCAATTCTTCCAGCAGGATTTGCAGACAGCCAATCAGCTCCGGCACAATCATCTGCACAATCAGCACTGCAATTAGAAAAATGCACAGAAACGCAAGCACCATGCAAATCGGACGGCACAGTTTCTTTGCAGCCTCCTTTTTGCACTTTGGTTTCACATGGCGCTCCAGAAAATTCATCGGAATATTGACAACATACGCGATGGCACAGCCCCAAAACAGCGGCTTCGCCGCACCAAATGCCAGACCCGCCACACCTGTAAAAGCAGCCCAGTAATGTATCACCAAAAATAGCAGCACTACTGTAACCCCCGCCCGCAGGCAGGTTTTCCATTTCAATTCCATATCGTCCACCTCTTAAATCATAATGCAGAACTTATTCTCAATCCTGCCACCTGTATAACGACGCCAAAGTGTCGTATTCACCACTTTGCGTGATATTTGCACCAAATTCAGTCACCGTAAGGCATCGCCCATTATGCCTTTAACCCCTACGCCTCCTTTATTTGGCCAGCCTCCCATAAGCCTATTATATGGGAAGTACGCGAAATTAACAAGCAAAAACATCTGTACGCTCGTACTCCATCCGATTTTTCCCACTACTTTGGCATAGGTGTGAACAGTAACGATTTTTTGACACACCCGCAAAGAATTATCCTGCGCGATCTGCATCAGTTATTTTTCTACCAATCCTAAAATTCCGAGACTGCAACCGCCAGTTGACAGACTGAACTGTGTAAATGGTAGCAATGCAACCGCCATTTCTGGTAATATTAAATCAAGCAGGGGATAACTTCCCTGCTCGCTGAGCGCCCCATTCGCCGCTTTGGCGGTATATCTCTTGCATGGGGCTGTGCATAAAAAAACTAGGAGGTTTCATCATGAATATCGGAGACAGAATACAGACATTAAGAAAAGCCAAGGGTATCTCACAGGAGGAGCTCGCCGACAAAATCGGCGTTTCCAGACAGGCGGTTTCCAAGTGGGAAAGCGAGCAGAGCACGCCGGATATTGTAAAAATTATTTTACTAAGTGATTATTTTGAGACAACAACAGATTACCTGTTAAAGGGAATCGAACCCACAAAGGAGTCAGGGCGCAGAATCCATGCCACGCTGTTCACCACAGCCGGAACGATTCTCAATGCAATCGGGCTGGCTTCTGCCCTGGCCATCTGGGTAGAACGGCAAACCGCTTACGCGGCGGGAATCGGAATCATTCTCATGCTGATTGGGACAGGCGTCTTTCTGACTGGACAGCTCATCGACAGCATCGGCAAAGCAAAGGCAGCATATTATTTTATCCTGTCAAATGTATGGCTATTGCTGCCTGTGCCGCTCGCCTGCTGTTTTTCTGCCGCCGCCGGACTCATCTGCATGATTCGCCCCTTTCCCCTGCTTTTTGCCAGACTGCTTTACTGGATCGTATATATCGCGGTTTGTGTCATGGTTGATATCGCGGTTGTCAGGAAAAATAAGCTGCTGACTTGCATGTCCCGCAGTGACACCAATCGGTGAAAAACAATTTGCCCCGCCGCATTTTTCCGCATAGTAATTACCGCTGTTTTTGCAATGCGCACGGAAAATTCTTCTGTGTTTCCGCGCATACATTTGTAAAATCAAATCCCCATCCCTGCCAAAATCATGCGAAAATGGTCGCAGACGCAAATTCGTCCCGCCCGTATAACCACATTATACGGGCGGGACTGCAAATTAACAAGATGAAAAGCAATTTCTGGATTCAATCGCGAATTTAATTGATGCTCAGCCCGGCGCTTGCATATCCTGCGACTGTATTGATTAACGTCAGTCCGCTTGCTGTTGCCGAAAATACCAGCATCAGCCGTGTCTGTGCTGTTACCGGAATATTGAGTCCGGTGAGTGCACCGTTTAACAACGTTCCAATGGATATAACTCCGGTAAGTGACGGCGTCAGGTTGATCAGTGTTCCGGCAATCGGAGCAAATACATTGTTCGGCGTTGCCGACTGATAAATCTGTGCTCTTACCGCGACTGTGGAACCTACTAGCGAAAGTGCCACTGTTGTGCTAAAAAATGCGCTAAACGCGGTAATGACGCCTGCACGCGGAACCTGAAAGGCAAAGTTCGAGAGTGTTCCGCTGGCATTTGTGATATCAATAGTGGACCCCAGCAGCGTAAGACCCTGCGCACTGCTTCCGAATCCGACAAATGCGGGAAGTCCCGCAAGCCCTCCAGCGATTGTTGTCAGAGAAACTGGAAGCCCTGATGCAAAAGGAATAATTGCGCCTGTGCCTGCAACACCTGTTGGTCCGGTTGCTCCCGTCGCTCCCGTCGCTCCCGTTGCTCCCGTTGCCCCTGTCGAGACAACAGATCCTGTTGGACCATTAGGACCCGTAGCACCATGAGGTACACTTTAACCGGAGTCACAA
>JAIECJ010000230.1 GCA_029068555.1 Lachnospiraceae bacterium | reverse complement strand
TGTGTGCAAAATCTGTTATAATTCACACCTCAATAACATATAAGCTGATGAAAACTGGCGTTGGTGTGAATTGTAACATATGGGGAGGACCTGGCTTGAAATGTATAAAGATTTCTTTACGAAATAGAAAAAATAAGGTATAATTTTATCAAACAAGCAGATGGAAATGTTTTTGAAAAAGGGTAAATTTCTGCTATGATAAATTAAAATTTACTTATTACGGAGAAAATCATGAAAAGAAAAATAAAAATATTGTCCCCGGTCCTTCTGTTGACCGTATTATTGTTTGGATGTCAAAAAAATGCGCCTGCTCCTTTGGAGAAAGTGCAGACTCCTGATTCTGATACGGTCAATTTGACTGTATGGGGCGCGGCGGAGGACGAAGAACTGCTTCGGCAGATAATTGGCGGGTTTGAGGAACAGTACCGCGGACAGGCAGATTTTCAGATTACATATCAGCCGCAGAGCGAGAGCAGCTGCACAGATGCCCTGATGGCGGATTTGGAAAATGGCGCGGATGTATTTGCATTTGCAGATGACCAGCTAAGTACACTGGTGGCAGCCGGTGCGCTGGATCCTGTGGAAAATGCAGAAGCTGTGCGAACGTCAAATCTGTCGGAGGCAGTGCTTGCGGCGTCAGTCAAAGATACCTTGTATGCGCTGCCGCTTACAGCAGATAATGGATATTTTCTCTATTATGACAAACAGTACTTTACGCAGGAGGATATCGCATCTTTGGACAAGATGCTTGATATTGCCGCGGAGAATGGCAAGAAGGTTTCAATGGAGTGGACTTCCGGATGGTATCTGTATGCGCTGTTTGGCAATACGGGTCTGACAGTTGGACTGAATGATGACGGGATCACTAATTACTGTACATGGAACAGTACAGACGGACAGATAAAGGGAACAGATGTGGCACAGGCCATGCTGGATATAGCAGGGCATCCGGGTTTTATCAGCACGGATGATGCCGGATTTCTCGAGGGTGTCCGCGACGGCACCATTATTGCAGGCGTCAACGGCGTATGGAATGCCGTCGCTGTGGAGGAAGTCTGGGGCAGCGGTTTTGGCGCGTCGAAACTGCCGATGTACACATGCGGCGGGCAGCAGGTTCAGATGGCGTCTTTTTCCGGCTATAAACTGATTGGGGTCAATGCATACTCGGAGCAGAAAATGTGGGCGGCGAGGCTTGCCGAGTGGATTACAAATGAGCAAAACCAGAAACTCCGCTTTGCCAGGCGCGGTCAGGGACCATCAAATATGGCAGCGGCAGCTTCCGAGGAAGTGCAGAATTCCCCGGCAATCACTGCGCTGCTGGAACAGTCAGAATATTCCTGTGTGCAGCGTATCGGGGGCAATTACTGGGAACCCGCCACGGCGTTTGCAGTGGAGATTCTGGCAGGAAATCCGTCAGGGAAAAGTCTTCAGGAGCAGCTTGATACAATGGTTGAAGGAATTACA
Source organism: Lachnospiraceae bacterium (assembly GCA_029068555.1). Classification (GTDB taxonomy): domain Bacteria; phylum Bacillota; class Clostridia; order Lachnospirales; family Lachnospiraceae; genus COE1. Next base: position 7,248 of record JAIECJ010000230.1, on the reverse strand, counting down.
GCTCCGTAAAGTGCAGACAGAAAAGGAGTACCATTTGTGATGAAAAATATCAGTTTAAAACATCGTTTAATCATCCCGATTGCCCTTCTGGGAATCGTGGCAGTTTTGTCCAATATTCTTTCTATCATCAATATTCGTAATGTCAACACGAGTGCTGCCAATATTGCGGATAATTACATGGATGGCAAGAGCATGCTGTCAGAAATTTGTCAGTCCTCGATGAATATACATAAGATGGCGCTGAGTCACATTGTCGCCACAGACTATGATACCATGACCACACTCGTCAGACAGATTAAGCAGGAGGAAGCGCTGCTGGATGACAAGCTGGCAGAATTTGAACAGTATGTGGTGCCGGAGGATGAGGCACAGTACCGGATGCTGTTGTCAGACTATGATTTGTTTAAGCATGCGCTTGTCTTTCTGGTATGTGCCAGCGCAAGCCATAAAACGCAGGATGCCTATATCTTTGCAAATGGGGATGTATCCCTTTATGCGAGTGCCATGGAGACGGACATTGATGCGCTGAATGCCTCTATCAGTGTGCAGACGCAGGATGCAAGGAACCATCTGAGCACAACCTATCTCATATCCTTAGTGGCTGGGGCTGCCGCTGTACTGATATGCGTCCTGCTTGTTTTTGCGGATTTAAAGCTGATTACGAACTATGTGGTTATACCGGTCAAGAGCATCCTAAAAACCATTAAGGAAAGCTCAGGGCGTATCAATCTGATGACAGGAGCGGTTCTAAAAAGGACACGGGCTTCAAAAGGGAGTGCCTCCGACCTGTCTGCTCTCGCACAACAGATTTCTGCAACAATTCAGGAGGTGGCAAACAATGTGTCCGCTATCAATGATAATGCTGAGAATGTCAGAATGGATGCCCAGGGTATGGCGGACGAGTGCAGCACTATCACAGAGTACAGCACTCATATGAATATGCGTGCAGATGAGATGCAGCAATCTGCCCAGAGCAGTGCGCAGATTACCAGTGCCAAGGCGGAAGAAATTTTGGTTTCGCTGAATGATGCGATTGCCAAAAGTAAAAGTGTAGATCAGATTAATAACCTGACAAGTGAGATTCTCTCCATTGCGCAGCAGACGCAGCTGATTGCCCTGAATGCAGCTGTGGAGGCTGCAAGGGCAGGAGAGGCTGGGAAGGGCTTTGCGGTTGTTGCCGGTGAAGTACGCGATCTGGCAAATTCCAGCCAGAAAGCTGCCAACCGGATTCAGGAAATCAATAGCGTAGTTACAGCAGCAGTATATAATCTTTCTGACAATGCGCAGCAGCTGGTCGCGTATATGAGTGACTCGGTTCTCATAGAATTTCAGGCATTTGTGCAGTCCGGCAGCCAGTATAAGGAAGATGCCGCCTACATCCGACGGTCGATGGCGGAATTTCATGAACGGTCGAACCGCCTGAAACATTCCATGTCGGAAATTGCAGATTCCATCGGAACGATTACCAAAGCCATCAGTGAAGGCGCAAACGGTATTACCGGCGTCGCGGGCAACACCAGACAGCTCGCCAGTGATATGGAGGATATTGCGCAGCAGATGGGAGTCAACCAGGAGGTTGTAAAGGGATTGGAAAAAGAAACGGTGGTATTTGACAATCTGTAGAAATCGGAGGTTAGTATGAATATAGGCATTTTTGACTCTGGCATTGGCGGCATGACGCTGCTTCATCAGGCAATGTTGATGATGCCGCAGGAAAAATTTATATTTTATGCCGATACGGACCATGTTCCGTATGGGACGAAGAGCAGAGAACAGGTCGTATCTTATGTGGATGAAGTTGTCCGGTTTATGGCAGACCATGACTGTAAGGCGGTTGTGATTGCATGTAATACAGCTACTGCAGTTGCAGCGGAGCAGATGCGCAGCAAGTATCCCAGCCTCCCGATTATAGGAATCGAACCGGCCGTGAAGCCTGCGGTGGCTGAGAGTGAGGGAAAACGTGTGATGGTGGTGGCAACACCGCTCACCGTGCACGAGAAAAAGCTGCAGAACCTGGTGGAGCGGGTGGATGATGCACATCTTGTTGACCTGCTGGAGCTTCCCCGGCTTGTGGAATTTGCGGAGCGCGGTGAGTTTGTATCGGACGAGGTCACATCATATCTCAGAAGACAGCTTTCTTCATATGAACTGGAAAAGTATGGGGAACTGGTGCTGGGCTGCACACACTTTAATTTTTTTAAGGACACGTTTCAGAAGCTGATGCCGCCGGGGACGCATATGGTTGACGGAAGCCAGGGAACAGTGCGGCAATTAATACGGATTCTGGAGTCAAAGGATGAGCTTGAAGATAGAGGTGCAAATGAAAGGCAAAGCTGGGAACTGCATAAAAATGACACAAGTGTCAGATACTTTGAGTCAGGGAGAGAAATATTGGATGCGGACAGGCTGAATATGCTCAACTGCCTTCATGAACGACTCGAAAAAATGCGCTGTCTGTGAATGCACAGGCAGCGCTTTGTATTACAATTACTCCAGATTCAGTTTTTTTGTCATCATGTGCAGGTTTATAAAATACATAACTACTGCCATAATCACCGAAAACAGCAGAGCCAGATTCATTGTCGGTGACGCAATTCCAAATGCGGTATATTCTTCATAATAGGAATCTACGCGCATCAATTTTGCATACATTGGCATTGAGGCAAAATAGCCGAGCATTTTAAGGATAAACTGCACAACAAAGTAAGCTATAATCGCACCGATAATACGGTGCTTTGTATAGAGCTGCCCCAATGACACGCATCCTAAGATGGTCACAACGTTTGCGATGACGGCAATGAGAAAATAGACCACCATATACACAAGATACATGCCGAGGCTGATGCCGAGTTCATCCTCAAATTCCGTAAGAACTGTGGACATTTCATTAAAGAAGACTCTGCGCGCTTCTGCAATATCTTCCAGCGTACCATGGCTTTCTGCGATTAAAATTGTCAAAATATGGTTTATGCCTACATGCGCGATAATAAACAGGCTGCCTGCCACGGCCAGAATCAGCAGCAGAACAGCGGCAGCTGATGATATAATCTTGACATTCAGTATCTTCTGCGTGGATACAGGGAGCGTGTGAGTCAGGTAACCCTGATCCGTGTAACAGGTCTTGTAGAAGCGGATTGCGATAATTAATAACACGCCCAGCGAACAGCCTATAATTCCAAAATAATAGAGGAAAACGGATAGCATAAGCGCCATCACAGAGTACCATGTAAATGTTTCGTCATATCTTGGATTAATTGTTATAATGACACTGCAGGTCAAAACGGTTGTGCCAGCCAGCACAATCAGCATAATTAACATAGGGAAACGAAATCCCTTCCATTCGTATTTAAAAAGTTTTCCTAGCATGCGTATACCTCCCTGAAGTAAGTGTCTACCGATTTGCCCATCTGGCTCCTGATTGAGTCAACGGATGTATACAGCATCAGCGATCCGTTTTTCATGAAAATCACATCATCAAGTATGTTTTCAATGTCCGATATCAGGTGGGTTGACAAAAGAATCGTCGAACCTGGATTGTAGTTGGTTATAATTGTGCGAAGGATATAATCCCTTGCAGCAGGGTCGACTCCGGCAATCGGCTCGTCAAGGATATAAAGATCCGCATGTCTGCTCATGACAAGGATCAGCTGGACTTTCTCCTTGGTGCCTTTTGAAAGTGTCTTGAGACGCGCTTCTGTATTGATGCCAAGCGCGCTAAGCATCTGAAAGGCTTTCTCCGTTGAAAAGTCCTCGTAGAAGTCTGCAAAATATCCCACCATCTGACTGACTTTCATGCTGTTGTCCAGATAGGTGCGCTCGGGAAGATAGGAGATAATCTTCTTGGTGGCGGCACATGGATTTAAGCCGTTTATCAGTACATTGCCGCTTGTCGGCGTCAGCAGACCATTAATCATCTTTATCAGTGTTGACTTGCCGCAGCCGTTTGGACCTAGCAGACCGATGATGCGTCCTCTTGGAATAATCAGGTTCATGTGAAATACGGACATATAGCTGCCCATTCCCGGGTACCGCTTACAGAGGTCGTTGAGCTGCAGAAGCGGTGCGGCAGGAGCTGGGTCGCCTGCATACATCTGCGGCTGCTGGACGTAGGCTCCGATACTGCTTTCCTTCTGCGCATAAAGCGGGGCACTGTTCTCCTGCTGCGTATAAGGTGACGGACTACCGTTTTGTTGTGTATAAGCTGAACCGTTGTCCTGCTGTGTGAATGGAACAGGGTTACTGTTCTGCTGTGGATAAGCTGAAGCACTGTTGTCCTGCTGTGGTGTCATTGGATTATCGTTGTTATTATTCACATTATTTCCCTCCCTCAGGTATTTATTTCTCTGTAACAACACTGTTGATGAGTGTCATGATTTCCTGGTCAGTATATCCAAGCTCCCGCATATTTGCGAAGAAACTGTCTATCTGTGCCAGAGCCAGCTGTCGTTTGGCGCTGTCAATCATCTGCATATCCTCTGTCACAACGCGCCCACTGTTGCGCAGTGTCACGATAAGTCCGCTGCGCTCAAGCTCGGTAAATGCCCGCTGCATTGTGTTGGGATTGACGCTTGCTTCTGCGGCCAGATCCCTTACACTTGGCAGTCGTGTTCCTGCTCTATAGATGCCGCATACGATACGGACAAGAATTTTGTCATATATCTGTGCGTAGATAGGTCGGTCTGAACTCATTTCCCATGCCATCTTTGTGCCTCCTTTTCTGTATCATGTGATTAATACACTAATACAATAATACATTTGGCAGTATTTGTCAATACAGATTACTCAATTTTAGAGCATTTTTCAAACACTAGATCCTCCGGCGGATGCACGCGGATTTGCAAAGGAATATGCCGCTTCGCTGCGTAAATCCGGTGCAGGAAACGCCTTAATCAGCGTTTTCCTAAAAAACATAAATATTTCGGCGCTGTGGGAAGATAAAATCATGGAAATAACGGTATAAATATGCTAAAATAACTATTAATATAAGGCCTTGCCGCAAATAAACTGATAATACAGGAAAGGAAGGATAGATAATGGAATATAATGAAGATTTCTTCAAGTCAAGCGCCAACAAAAAGGCATCAATTGTATGGGCGATTATGTGCATATTGCTGCCGGGAATCTATGCGGGCGAAATTTTAAAAGGAAGAATGTCGCACACAACATTCATCATGATGCTGGTGTGCTGCTGGGTTCCTTATATTCTGGGATTTCTGCAGCTGCGCATCAAGGGAAAAAGCAACGGCTGGTATCAGGTGGTTGTCGCGATAGGTTATGGCATTTTCTACGGATTTGTAGTTCTGACAATCAACAGCACTGTTGCATTCAGCTTTATGCTTCCGGTTGCAGGCATGCTGACACTTTTTAAGAATAAAAAGCTGATGATCGGACTTGGAATCTATAATATCATTATTATATTTATGCAAAATATCCTGATTTACCTGCGTGGACAGTCAGCAGACGGCCATATGATACAAATGGAGATAGAGATGGCGTGTACGATAATGTGTTACCTCGGTTATATTTTGTCCATAGACCATCTGGCGAAGTCGGATAATGCGATGATTCAGTCGATGAACAGCAATCTGAATAAGGTTATCAACACGATAGATCAGGTGAAGGGTGCAAGCACATCCATTGTTGATGGCGTGACTGTGGTTCGGGAGCTTGCGGACGAAAATAAGCAGGGTGCGCTGGATGTCGTGGACAGTATGAACAAACTGTCTGTTAACAATACGACGATGAGTGAGAAGGCAATGTCATCCCTTGATATGACAGAGGATATCAAGACACAAGTGGAGAATGTGGCGTCGCTTGTCACAAAGATGGCAGACCTTATCAACGAGTCCGCAGTACATGCGAAAACCAGCTCAAACGAACTTTCGGCAGTTGTCGAAGCCACGAACGAGATGGCTGAGGCGTCGGCCGAAGTAGAGAAGGTACTTACTGAATTTAAGACAGAGTTCAATATGGTAAAGCAGGAGACAGGAACCATAGAAAAGATTACATCACAGACAAATCTGCTAGCACTCAATGCTTCCATAGAAGCGGCAAGGGCAGGGGGGGCAGGCAAAGGCTTTGCGGTTGTCGCGGATGAAATCAGGGATCTCAGTATGGGAACGAAGAATTCATCAAACAGCATTCTTGCAGCACTCAGCCACCTCGAGGAGACTGCGGACAAGATGACGGGATCCATCACAAAAATCCTGCAGCTGATTACTGACGCACAGGGCATGGTCAGCCATGTTGATGAGAGTGTGGCAAGTATCAGCAGTCAGTCTGCAGAGCTTGACGACGGCATTCTTGTTGTGGATAAGGCGATGAAAGAGGTTGAGGTATCGAATGGAAACCTTGTGGAAAACATGAAACAGATTAATGAAGTCATGGAGATTATGACACAGAGTGTTCTCAACTCAGAGGAGACCACCAAGATTATGCTTAGCAAATATGAGGAGACAGCAAGCAATGTTATACATATCGAAGATGTTGTCGGAAAACTGATAGAGGAGCTTGGCGAGGGCGGTTTCATGGGCGTTAAGGACGTCATGCCGGGCATGAAGGTTTCGATATTTGTAGTCGGCGACAGGGGACAGAAGGAGTATAGCGCGGAGGTGGTTTCCAAGACAGACGGCAGTATCAGCCTAGGAGTGATTTCTATGGGCAGCGAGGTTCTTGACACGAAGGATAAGACGCAGAGATATAACCTGCATATTATTGTACATAATGCGCTGTATATCTGGCAGAATGTGAGCATTACACCTGCAAGGAACGGGGAAAAGGGTGCGAATACAGTCAGTGTCGGAGGAAATCCCAAGGTTGTCAACAGGCGTAAATACCCAAGAATCGCAATGACAAACAGCTGCAAAGTGACACTGAAAAATTCGGATTTCACCTGTGATGGCAGAATGCTTGACCTCAGCGCTAACGGATTTGCGTTTACGACCAGTGCAAAGGAGGTGCGGGAGGCAAAAGGCAAGCCGGTTTCAGTGACAATCAATGATTTTGCGCTTCTCGATGGCAAGGCATTGGAAGGTATGATTATCAGGGTGTCAGATCATGATGGCTCGTACCTTGTGGGCGGACGCTTATATGAAGATAACAGGTCAGTTGCAAATTATGTAAACGAGCTGGTGAAATAATTGTTACGGTTCAGTCATTGTTCATTCCGTTATAATTCACACCAACGCCAGTTTTCATCAGCTTATAAGTTATTGAGGTGTGAATTATAACAGATTTTGCACACAAAAT
>JAIECJ010000023.1 GCA_029068555.1 Lachnospiraceae bacterium | reverse complement strand
ATGACCCTTTATCATGGGGAGATGAAAAACAGACCAGAGACATATACGAGCATATGCTGAGTTACTATGAAGGATGAAGCTAAGTAACAGTTATCTGCACAAGTTATTTTGCGGCCATTCTGAATGCGGAATATTTTGCGGATTCGAGCCCGGAAGCTTATGAATGGTTTGCTGTTGAGTGGAGTTCCGGGCTGTTGATGCAGTTGGTTTCCTATAGAGGGCGGACATGTGGATTACGAAGATTTTGAGGAGTGCGGAAAGCTTGATTTTTATGTATGCTTGATATGCTGGAGTATTAAAAAATTATTTTAGAGCGTGTTTGAAAAATGCTTTCTGCCAGATGTGCGTCATAGTTTGTGGGAGATTTGTGCCAAATGAAGGAGGCGTAGGGGTCAAAGGCATAAAGGGCAATGCCTTACGGTGACTGAATTTGGTGCAAATATCACGCAAGGTGGTGAATACGACGCATACGCGTCGTTATATAGATGGCAGAATGATTTTTCAAACACGCTCTAGCATGGATTCTGAAAGGAGAAAAAATGAAAGAGGAAAAAAAGATCGAATTTACACAGAAATGGATTGGGGACGCAGTAAAAGCGCTTCTGCAGAAAGAGGATATTTACGAAAGCGATATGGAGAGAATCAAGTATCTGCGTATCGGTGATTGTGACTTTTGCGGCGACTATATGATTGAAATAAGCACGGCAGCGCCGCCGGTGTTGGAGGTGGTAGAAACCGATTTTAATTCCCTGACAGGCATAGACGACCTCGTGCGGCTGAAACAGCTTTGCTGCTGGCTGGATTAAAAATGATGGAACAGAAAAAAATCCTGTTTGGCACTCTGTTAGCTGTCGTGGTTCTATGCGGCGCTTCCTGCGGCGCGGCAGAAATCACGAAAGAGGAGGATGTGATAGATTTTGAAGCGTATTTCGCGCATTATGATGAGATGCTGGGCACTGATGTGCTGTCAACAAGCTATACGAGTTATGATGTCAGGGAGATGGAGTACCAGATTGATGGATTCTGGGATTATTATGAACGTTATGAAAAAGCGCAGCAGGATCTGGACCAGACCATTGCGGAATGGGATACAGACTTTATTGGGGAGGGGACATGCATTGCAGGAAGCGATATTCCGGCAGGGAAGTATGTATTCTGTAATCCGGATGGGGATAATAACGATGATAAAAATGCGATATCCACTTCAAATAAAAAGGACACTTCCTATGTGGATATTTTTAAATCGCCGCATTTTAGCGTGATTACACTACAAAAGGATGATGTATTAAAAGTGAAAGGAAGCCCAAAGCTTGCCCTTTTAGACCAGTTTCCGGAGTTTTCTGTATCAGAAGATGGCAGCTATTATGGCAACTATTATGAAGTAGGAAGAAATATTCCCGAGGGAATGTATCTTGTATTGTCAATGGATACCAAAGAGGGAAAACTTTCCTGCGGCGGAAATGCCGAGCTGTCAGGCGGTTTACATATAGGAGCTCCACGTACCCGTTTCAGATATATGATTCTGGCGGATCATGGAGAGGATAAGAAAGACAGTTATCTGGAAATGGATAACTGTATGCTGATTCCGGCAGAGAATAAACCAGCCATAAACCCAATACCCCATGAAGATATTGCGTATAAAAATAAAGCCGTTGAAGCAGTTGATCTTTTGGCGGTACTATTGGGAAAGGAAACGGAAACAGAGCGGAATCAATACAGCCAGCCTGTGTATGTGCAGGGCGATTACATAGTAGGTGAAGATTTGCCGCTTGGCACATATCAGATCCAATGCGAGATTGCAGGGGTGATTCGTGACAGGGACAGCAAGAAATACCAGTCAGATTCTATTTGTATCCATTCCGGAATCAATGATTACAGCTGGTCAGGGCTATTTATATACTACCAGGATATGGCAAAGCAGTGTGGCTGGAAATATATAAGGCTTGGTATGTGGGGAGGCGGAAAGCAAAGAGTAGGTATCAAAGATCCGGACGGGAATATGAGCGGATACACAGTATATGAAGGGGAACTGCCATGCATTACATTTACCGAAAAGGATAAGGGAGTAATCGTAAGCGTAATAAGGTCAATCTTGATACCTGCGCAGGAATAACCCGGATTGCAAAGCTGCCGGAAAGGAGGAAAGGGCAGCTGGATGGACCAGGAGATAGGGTTTACAGAGATATTTCCAATAAGTACTTGCCGGAGATAAGAAGAATTTTAGGAACTGTTAAGAAATAGCAATCAATGGACAGCGTTATTTGGAGACTGCAGAGATTGAAACGATGGATAACGAACAAAATAAAATTGTAAAAACGTAAATAGTATTACGAGGTACAGTATGTATAATATTGGAATTTGTGATGATGGAGAGAATATTTGTACATCCATTGAAAATATGCTCTTGCAATACGCACAGGAAAACAATATTCAGGTCGATACAAATGTTTGGTACACAGGGGAAAGCCTAAGAGACTATCTGGTATCAGGCGGTTATCTGGATATTCTTTTTCTGGATATAGAACTGTTTAAAATGACAGGCATTGAAGTCGGCGCTTATATCAGGAACCAATTGGATAATATGGGGCTGCAAATAGTGTATATTTCGGGAAAAGCATCCTATGCACAGCAATTATTCAAGACACAGCCTTTGGATTTTCTGGTCAAACCAATCTTGCAGGAGCAGATCAATGAAGTTATGGATATGGCACTCATAATTGCAAAAAAGAGAAATGAGCGGTTTGAATTTCAACAGGGAAAAGATTACTATTATATTCCTATGGGCGATATTGTCTATTTCGAAAGCAAAGGACGTAAGGTAAAGGTTGTAACAATGAAAGCGGCATTTGAATTTTATGGTAGACTAAAAAAAGTTGTGAAATGCTTGTCAGAGGATTTTATTGTGATACATCAGTCTTATATCATAAACAAAGAATATGTTTTCCGATATACATATGAGATGGTGGAATTGGTAGATGGCACGATATTGGCAATCAGTCCGGCAAATCGAAAACTTGTAAGGGACAAACTTTTGAGGGAGAAATAGATATGCTTGATTTTATGCTTTGTGCGCTGACTAATCTTTTTCGGATATTTCTGATTGGCAGATGTGTGTCGATCTTTTTGGGGATAGACGTTGACAAAAAGAAAAAACACATTATTTATGGCTGTTTTTATATTATAAATACTGTGTTATTTTGGGAATTTCATACGGTATGGGTCAATATGATATGCAATTTGATGGGAATTGCTGCGATCGTATGGCTGTATACGAAGTCTGTCAGGACAAATCTGTTTATAACCGGTACGATATATCTGGTAAATTGTGGCTGTGATGTGGCAGCTACATCCCTTTTTATCAGTTACCGGGATGGAGGAGTTTATAATCAGATTTATGCAGTCATATCTTTTTTTCTGATTTTTATATGTGAGTTAGTGATAGAAAAAATAATCACCATTCATAAAGATACGGAGGCTGTCGAGAATGTTTCGCTGGTTCTGATGCCCATATGCAGTATTATAGTCATTGCGCTTTTGATTTATTCCGGCACTTGTACAGACATAGGGCTTACCATTGTGAGCATCGGTCTGCTGGCTGCAAATTTTCTTATGCTATACCTGTATAATTTATTGCTGCATTCTATTTCGCACCAATATGAGATGGAAATGCTGAAGACGCAGCTGCAGGCATACGCAAACCAACTGAATGTTATACTGCGGGGAGAGGAAAAGATAAAAGCCTTGCGTCATGATATAAAGCACCATCTTAACGAACTGATGCTGCTGGCGAATAAACATGATGTAGCAGAAATACAGGCCTACATTGACGAGATGAAATCATTTCTCCGGAATCCCAACGAGATCGTTGCATCCGGAAATCTGGAGATTGACAGTGTACTCAATTTTATGCTTCAAAAGGCTGAGAAGGAACTAAAAACCGTGGATATAAAAGTGATGTTGCCGGAAAAAGTCAGACATTCTTTTGATATCAATGTTCTGTTGGGAAATCTGCTGGAAAATGCGATTGAGGCAGCGAGCAAAACGGAAAAAAAATATATGAGTGTTCACATTACACTAAAAAGAGGGATTCTAAAGGTGAAAATTGAGAACAGCTTTGAATCCTCCCGCATTCTGTATGAGGAACAGCATGGAAAAGATACGGTCTTAAAGACGACTAAACCTGTTACGGAACAGCATGGAATCGGCTTGAAAAATGTGAAGAAGATTGTGGAAAAGTATAATGGCACAATGGCAATTACGACGCAGGATGGCATATTCTGCGTCAATCTGATTCTGTATATGGCAAGAATGGAAAATGGGTCGTGGTAATAATTCATGCTATTAGATGATTGAGAGTTGAAGAAAGGAATCAAAATGAAAAGAGTTTTATTAGTTGAGGATGATTTGAGTTTGATAAATGGTCTGTCCTATGCTGTGAAGAAACAGGGATATATGCTTGATGTTGCACGTACTAGCGATGAGAAGGACAGATTATGGGAAGAAGGGAAATATGATCTGGTGGTTTTGGATGTATCTCTCCCAGACGGATCTGGTTTTGATATATGCAGAGATATACGCCAGACATCGAAAGTACCGATTATATTTCTGACTGCAGCGGATGAGGAAACAGACATTATTATGGGGCTTGATATTGGTGGTGATGATTATATTACAAAGCCATTTAAACTGGCGGTATTATATTGAATGGAAGCAATCCGCTTCCGTTGTTCAAATTAGGATAAAGGATAATGGCTGTGGTATCCATCCGGAAGATTTGCATCACATTTTTAAGCGATTTTATCGGAGTCGATTTTCAAAAGATACACAAGGCGTTGGCTTGGGATTGCCTCTTGCGAAAATTGTGGTTGAAGAACATAATGGTACGATTGAGATTGATAGTGAATTGGGAACTGGGACAACTTTTATCATAAATTTTTTAATTCCAACAAAATTGTAGGCTAATTGTCATCTTGCTGTAAGATATGGATGGTAACATACAAGAGAAAAAGATAGAAAGAGGTGCTTATAATATGGACTTATTAGAAGTGAGATCAATTTCCAAAACTTACGGCAGTGATGAAACGGCTGTTCATGCATTAAAAAAAGTCAGTTTTTCGGTTCCCAAAGGCGAATACGTTGCTATTGTTGGAGAATCTGGATCCGGAAAAAGTACATTGCTCAATATGATCGGTGCGTTGGATAACCCAACATCAGGAAAAGTGCTGATCGACGGGAAAGATATTTTTGCAATGAAGGAGAGCAAGCTGACGATTTTCCGCAGAAGGAATATCGGGTTTATTTTTCAGGCATTCAATCTGATCCCAGAGCTTACGGTTGAGCAGAATATTATCTTCCCAGTACTGCTTGATTATCAGAAACCGGATAAGAAGTATCTGGAGGAGCTTTTGGAAGTTCTTAACTTGAAGGAACGTCGGAACCATTTGCCGAGCCAGTTATCCGGAGGTCAGCAGCAGAGGGTGGCAATCGGACGTGCGTTGCTTACACGACCTTCACTGATACTCGCTGACGAGCCGACTGGGAATCTGGATTCGCAGAACAGTAGTGAGGTAATTGCCCTTTTGAAAAATGCCACAAAGAGGTACGCACAGACCATTATTATGATTACTCATAATCGAAGCATTGCACAGACCGCAGACAGAGTACTTCAGGTGTCGGATGGTGTGCTGACTGATCTGGGGAGGTGCAGTGAATGAAAAGCTATTTAAGCCTTATCCTGATTTCAGCAAAGGTACACAGACGTCAAAATCGTATGACGCGCGTTTGTATTATTCTTGCAGTGTTTCTTGTGACCGCAATCTTCTCTATGGTAGAGATGTGGATGGACGCGCAGACAACGGCGATGCGCCATAACCATGGAGATTGGCACATTGCCCTTCAGAATGTACCGGAAGATGAAGCGGAACAGATTAGTGGAAGCGCTAATATTGCGTTTTCCTCATGGTATAATGCGATAAATGTTGATGCTGACCAAGGCTATTATATAAGTGGCAAAAACGCTGTTTTATATGGTATCGAAGAAACGTATATCACGGACATCATGAATTATACTATAGAAGGTTCTTGTCCACAGAATGAAAACGAAGTTGCCCTCAGTGTTGATGCAAAAGAACTTTTTGGAATTAAGGTAGGGGACGGTATTACCTTAAATACGCCTGCAGGAGTTTTTGAATATATCGTTTCCGGATTTTATGAGGATGATACAGAGTTTAACGATATAATTGAAGGCAGCTGCGTGTATATGAATAGGGAGGCATTTGATGAAGTACGTAGCTTGAATAGCGTGGAAACATCGCCTCAGTTTTATATCCGGTTCGAGAAGGAGAATGGCTTGAAGAAAGCAATTGCTAAAATCAAAGAGCAATATAACCTTACTTCTGAAAATGTCAGAGAAAACACGGCTGTTTTGAGCCTGCTGGGGGCAAGTACAAATGAGAGTATAAATGGGCTTTATCCTTTGGCTGCAGCTTGTTTTGTAATCATATTGATTGCCGGGGTTTTAATGATCTCAGGCTGCATGAACAGTAATGTAGCGCAGCGGACAAAGTTTTTTGGAATGATGCGGTGTGTCGGTGCAAGCAAACAGCAGATTGTACGTTTTGTAAGGCTTGAGGCATTGAACTGGTGTAAAACCGCAATCCCGATTGGTTGTGTATTGGGGACGGTAACCTGTTGGATATTATGTGTGATATTGCGGTTTCTTGTAAAAGGAGAATGGGTGGATATGCCCCTTTTTGCGGTAAGCATAAGCGGCATTCTTTGTGGAGCTGTTGTTGGTGTGGTTACGGTATTTGTTGCGGCTCAGTCTCCTGCGAAACAGGCCGCGAAGGTTTCACCAGTGGCAGCAGTATCCGGAAATGCGGAATTATCGAAAAAAGTTATCCATGCGGCAAATACAAGGCTTTTTAAAGTGGAAACTTCTCTTGGAATCCACCATGCGAAAGGAACTAAGAAAAATCTGTTTCTGATGACAGGTTCTTTTGCCCTTACAATTGTGTTGTTCCTGACTTTTTCCGCTTGCCTTGATGTTGTGCATAAACTGCTTCCGTCAGTGAGTGATTTCACGCCGGATATTACGATTGCAAGCCAGGACGGATCAAATTCCATAGATAGAGGCTTGTTAGAAGATATTTCAGAAATATCGGGCGTAGAGTCTACGTTTGGAATGATGCTTAAGGCAGGATATCCTGTTGAAATTAACGGCAAGGGAGATACAATCGATCTGTTTTCTTATGGCGATCTAATGATGGACAATTCTAAAAAGTCGATTGTAAGCGGTGACATTTCAAAGGTTTATGGAGATTCCGATTATGCATTGGCGGTCTACAGCCAGGATAGCCATTTGAATGTCGGGGATAAAATAAAGATTGGAAATCAGGAGATTGAAATCGCGTGTGTTGCATCCGAAGGAGTAGGAAGCGTCAGTAGCACAGCAACTGTGGTATGCTCGGAAGAAACCTATACGAGACTGACAGGAGAAAACAGTCTTGCTGCTGTGGGCATAGTGTTGGAAAAGGATGTGCCTGAAACGGCGGTAAATAAAATTTTTGATCTGGCGGATGGGAATTTAATCACGGATAGCAGGGCGGAAAACAGTGAAGTGAATGGATCTTACTGGGTATTCCGTCTTGCGGCATATGGTTTCCTGGCGATTATTTCCCTTATCACCGTGTTGAATATTATGAACAGCATTTCTATGGGTGTGTCTGCAAGGGTTAAGCAATATGGGGTAATGCGTGCTGTTGGTATGGAAAGCAGGCAGGTTACAAAGATGATAACGGCAGAGGCAGTAACATACGCTGTTTGCGGCACAATTGCCGGAATTGTACTTGGGTTGATACTCCACTATTTGATTTATGTCAAGATTATCATTAGTCATTTTGGCGGTTTTTGGAATATTCCGCTTACTACCATTGCAATTATATTTTTGCTAGTTGCCCTATCATGTGTTATTGCAGTCCATGGACCGGCAAAACGGATGCGTAACATGGCAATCACAGATACGATTAATGACTTGTAATTGGAACGATGGATAAAAGTTGCGGTACAGTGAATATTAAGTAATTGGTATTCTGCGCCAAACTATCCAAAACTTAATTTTCACTGTACTAGAGCGTGTTTGAAAAATGCTTTCTGCCAGATGTGCGTCACAGTTTGCGGGAGATTCAATCATCTTACA
>JAIECJ010000229.1 GCA_029068555.1 Lachnospiraceae bacterium | reverse complement strand
GGATCAAACTGGCTAGGCTGTATCCCAATATAGTTTAAAAACTAGCCGGATGGAGTACTAGAGCGTGTTTGAAAAATGCTTTCTGCCAGATGTAACATTTGTCAGTAATTGAGAATATTTATTTTAGAATTGTTAGGGGAGTTTATATTGGAAAATATATTTGAAATTTTAATTGTAGAGGATGATAATATATTAGCAGCAGGACTAAAGCGTGCACTGATGTCCGAGGAACGCATAGTGGAGTGCTGCGGTTTTATAAAATCAGCACGTGCCAAAATGAAAAATAAGAAATATGCACTAGTCATACTTGATGTAAATCTGCCTGATGGGGACGGATTTGACTTTCTATGTGAAATAAAACAACTATATGATGTGCATGTTATTATGCTGACTGCAAATGATTTGGAGATGGATATTGTGGCGGGTCTGGAAGCAGGAGCAGATGATTATATAACAAAGCCATTTAGTCTGGCTGTCCTGCGGGCACGTGTCAATACGCAGCTAAGAAATTTGAATAAAGAAATGGATATAGAGTCGAATGGAAAAATCAGCATAGAAAACAGGGAAATTACGACAGTCATAATTGATGAGTATGTGTTTGACTTTGTTAGAATGCAGTTTTTATACAAAGATACATTGATCGAATTGAGCAAAACAGAGCAAAAACTTTTGTGGTGTCTTGTGAATAACAAAGGTATTACACTCAGCCGCAGCTTTTTGATAGATTATATCTGGACAGACGGTGCAGAATATGTTGATGAGAATGCACTGTCTGTCTCTGTTAAACGGCTTCGTGATAAACTGTCTGCGCAGCAGCATATCAAAACGGTATATGGCGTAGGGTATGTCTGGAAATGAAAAGGAGAGGAAAATGTTTTATTTATGTTGCATTGTAATGATATGCTCCATCATCATTGTACTGTTTTACAGATATCAAATTAAGAGAACATATGCAAGCCTGAACAACATGATAGACAGTATAATGGAAAACTCTTTTGAGGAGGAAGTTTTTGATGAGTCAAGACTTTCTGCGCTTGAGAATAAGTTTGCACATTATCTGCTTGCTTCACAGGTGTCTTCACGCATTGTGGCACAGGAACGGGAAAAAATCAAGGGACTTATCACAGACATTTCGCATCAGACCAGAACGCCGATATCCAATATTTTATTGTACAGTGAAATGCTGATGGAAGACTGCCAGAGTGATGAGGATCGTCAGAACCTTGAGGCGATGTATCAGCAGGCAGAAAAGCTAAAATTTCTCATAGATTCACTTATAAAACTTTCAAGACTTGAAACAGGTATTATTACAGTAAATACAGTTCGTAGTAATGTAAAGGACCTGGCAGCAGAGGCATGCACCCAATATGAGCCGCTTGCAGAACAAAAAGGTCTATCTATTCACTTTATACAATCTAATTGTGACAGCGTTAATAATGGCTATATAGCAAAGTGTGATAAAAAATGGACGATGGAGGCAGTGGGAAATATCATTGATAATGCGATAAAATATACGCATAAGGGCAGTATTACGATATCTGTTAAGGAATATGAAATGTTCTGCTGTATTGAGATAGCCGATACAGGTATCGGTATTTCGGAGGAGGAAATGCCACTAATTTTTAAGAGATTTTACCGTTCGCAGGCTGTAAATCAGATCCAAGGTATCGGAGTAGGGCTCTATCTGGCAAGGGAGATTATATCTGCTGAGAACGGATATATAAAAGTTGTATCAAAATTAGGCAAGGGAACAATATTTTTTGTATATCTTCCAAAATAAAACAGAACATTCATATTCAAACAAATGCATAAGTTCATTTTCGGTTACTTATATTGCATTTCTTAATTTAAATAACTTCATTTTATCATGTTTTTGCAGAATGTTTCAGGATTGTGCGCTGTAGTGTCAGGATGTGCTTGAAAAATAAAATACAGCATACACAAATCTTTGTGGCAGTATTCGAGGAGGAAATCTGGTAGTTGTCATATTGTTCCAATAACGTGTAAAAATCCATGTGAGATTTGATTTGAATCGGATTTTTACCTGCTGGTTATATGTTATTTCACGCTCTAAAGCCCGTGTAAACAAAAGCTGATAGTTACAATTCACACCAACGCCAGTTTTCATCAGCTTATAAGTTATTGAGGTGTGAATTATAACAGATTTTGCAC
>JAIECJ010000228.1 GCA_029068555.1 Lachnospiraceae bacterium | reverse complement strand
CTATGGGAGATGGATCAGATATTTTTCTCTGTTTAATTCGTAATGTAACTCAGGATGAAAAACTGCTGGATATGGAGCTTTCCTTTACAGAAAGATTGATGAAGGCCGCTCCGGTATTCGCTCCGGGCGAAGATACATATTCTTCCATTGATGGAAGATATCTCGGAAAATGGGGAGAACCTATGAAAAATATGGCTAATATCAAAGAATAGCTGTATAATACAAACGCATTTTGGAAGAACAGACTACAAAGGTCTTGGAATGATTTAATCCCCCCGAATTGGGGGGATTAAAATTACCAAGTACAGATTGAAGCCAAGAATGTTGCGAAAGGAGAAATATATGAATTTGTTAAAACATGGCGATACCATTGATACGGCACAGGCATAGGTAAAGAAATACTTCACTGTGGAAAAAGGGACAGAAAGGTAACCGTGGTTCCGGAACGTGTCTGAACAGCAACTAAATATTTTATGCCTTCAACGCATAATCACTGTGGTCCAGGGAGAAATTCGGATTATAATATGGATCACCTTTCGCAAGCACTTCTTTCCATCGCCCGCGGAACAGCGCACACTCCTCTTCATAACGTTTTGCCTTCTTCTCATCCACAGCATCAATGCCGCGTGATGCCGACTCAAAATGATACAGTTCCGCAAACGGTGTAAATACGTTCAAATAGCCTTTTTCCCTGACACGCAGGCAGAAATCAACATCATTGAGCGCCACTCCGAACGACTCGTCAAGTCCGCCAAGCTCCTCGTAAATACTTTTTTTCACCATCAGACATGCGCCAGTGACTGCCGAAACATTCTGTGCATAACACAGTTTTCCCATATACCCCAGATTGTCATAGTTAATCTTGTAATGTGTGTGCCCTGCTGTCCTGTGTGCTCCGAGCCCGATGACAATCCCCGCATGCTGTATTGTCCTGTCGCCATAGTAAAGCTTTGCCCCGACTGCACCCACATCAGAACGCTGCGCGTACATCAGCATTGCCTCCAGCCAGTTCATGGAAATCACCTGTGTATCATTGTTCAGCAGCAGCAGATATTCTCCTGTGGCAAAACCTGCGCCAAAGTTATTAATCTTGGCGTAATTAAATTCTCCCGTGTAAGTAACAATCGTAATATTTTCCTGTTTTGATATGGTCCGGTAATAGTCAAAGGTCTCCTTTTCCACACTGTTGTTTTCTATCACAATAATCTCATAGTTCTCATATGTGCTGCGCGTCTTTATCGAGTCAATGCAGCGCCGCAAATCGTCAATATGGTCTTTATTTGGAATCAGTATGGATATCTTGTCCTCGCTTTTAATCTCATACTTTATCTCAAATATCGTGTCAAATGCACGCGTACTCTTTATCTCAAAGTTTTTAAATCCGCATCTGGTAAGATGGTCCGCCACTGCGCCTTTTGCTGCCGCAATGGCATATGGCTTCGCGCTGATGTCACTTGCCACGCTCGCCTTGTGTGAACGCCAGTAGTACAAGAGCTTCGGAACGTGTACCACTTTTTTGGCATTTGTAGTCAGCCTTAGGATCATGTCGTGGTCCTGGCTCCCGTCAAATCCGCTCCGAAATAGCTCTGTCCCCTCAAGAAGCTCCCGCGCAAACACACTGAAATGACAGATGTAATTATTTGCCCTGAGGTTATCCGGCGCAAAATCGGGTTTAAAATGAAGTGTTATCATATTGTCGATGCTGTCACCCTTAAAGGTTGTCTCATCACAGTATATATAATCTGCCCCCTGCTCATTAATAACGCTGACATACTCGTACAGGGCAGCCGGATGAAGCACGTCATCATGGTCAAACAGCCCGATGTACTCGCCCGTCGCCATGGAATAACACTCGTTTGTGTTTCCCGCAATCCCCTCGTTTGTTTCCAGCTTCTTATATACAATCCGCTTATCTTTCGCTATATACTCCTGACAGCGCGCACCCACATTGTCATGCGCACTGTCAGAACCATCTGCCAGACAAAGCTCCCAGTTCTCGTATGTCTGGTTCTGTACCGAGGCAATCATCTCGTCAAGAAACAGTATCGGTGTATTGTACAAAGGCACCAGTATGCTGATTTTCACCATGCGGTCAAATTTCGTATTTCTCTGCATTTCCGCCTGCTCTGGTGTCGGAAAGCTCGCCGTGCCATGCAGCTTTTTTGCCTCCGCCTCAATTTTCTTCTGTTTCAATTTCCTGACAATGCCCTTTGGTCCGCCCAGGTTCCGCAGGCGCCTGTAATTTCTGATACCCCAGTGCATCGTCTGTCTGAGCGGCTTTGAAGCCTTCCACACCGGATTATTCTTGATGCGGTCCAGCTGAAACTGCAGGCTGTCCGCCTCGTTCTTTGCATCCGCAAGCCTGCCGGCAAGGGACGCCGCGCGCACTTTCTCCTGCTCATACGCTTGTCTATAGAATTCCACATCCAGCTCATCCTTATTCTGGTGGCTGCCGATATTATCATTTGCCATTTTCTATCCCACCTCTTTCATTTCACTATATTTTTATAGACACTGAACCTCCATCGGAATCCCGAATATATAACAGCTGCTTCTTATCTGTCACAATACCAACCTGGTAATTCCCTGGTTCCAGTCTGTCCTTTTCAAACCGCAGCTGTATTCCAGACAGTGCCGCATTTCTCGTCCCCCCAAGCGATGTGCCGTTCCCATCCCCTGCAAACAGCGCAGCCACATCCTCCCGAAGTCTGGGCAGGATGTCAAACGCATATACCAGCGGGATATCTGTCCCTTTCCTATCACTGACCAGCCAGACTTTTGCACATTTCTCCGCATTATCCTGATTCCTGCGCACAAACCACCCATTTATCACTACTGTCCCGTCATCTTCCTCAATACTATCCAGCCTTGCCATCAGCAGATGATACCCAGTCATCCTGTCGTACAGCTTCCCTGGCGCAGTCCCGCTTTCATACAGCCTTTTTCGGAAGCCATATTTTCGAAGAACCACATCCCTGTCCGCATCGCACAGACGCTGCGGCTGCACAAGCCTGTCACATGCATACAGATAATCAGTGTGATACGCTGTATCTTTCTTCCACTGTACCAGATTGGGACTGTAAAACGGATCTTTTGCCTGCAATGTGGGATATCTGTCATACAGACGCCGCTTCTCGTTGTTCAGACGCTGTGTTTTCTCCGGCGAAATGTCCTGTCCGCGGCTGAGCGACTCGTGGTGTATCAGCACTGCATCGTTGACCTGCACATTGAAGTACCCCTTTTGATACAGGGAAAAGCAAAGCTCCACATCATTATACGCTACAGGAAAAGCCGGATCAAAGCCGCCCGTCTCATCAAACACACTGCGCCTGATAAGCATACACGCAGCAGTAACTGCCAGCATATCATAATTCTCTGTATTGTGACCGTGATACAGGCATCCCACGTCCGCCATGCCGCCCAGCTTGTGCGCCGGTCCGATCCCCATGTTGGTTATTCCTGCGTGCTGTATCTTATAACATCCGCTATCTTTCTGACACAGCGGATAATACAGCTTTGCGCCGACTGCACCCACATGTTTTTTTTTGGCATACTTCACCATATATTCCAGCCACTTTGCGCCTTCCCCGTCCATAACCTCAATATCGTCATTCAGGAAAAGGAGATATTTGCCGTTCGCTGCCTGTGCCCCCATATTACACATTGCAGAGAAATTGAATTCCATTTGCTGATAAAGATATTGGATAACCAGTCCCGCTTTTTCTTTTCTCAGCGTTTCAATCACACCCGTTATGCACATTTTTTGCTCCGGAATGCTTCCGTTATCCACAATAATAATTTCATATTTGGGATAACGCGTGTATTTTGTGAGGGTTTCCAGACATTTTGCAAGCACTTTCGCATTATCTTTGCTCGGTATAATGACAGATACCAATTCATTAGCTTGTGCAGACTCATTTAAATTCCTTATTTTATCCGAGTGTTCTATCCTGTCTGCGCTGCCGAGATTATCATTTGTATACAGCACTTTTGGAATATGGACAATGCGGTCCCTTTTACCCGAAAGCGCATCCATGAAAATATAGTATACCAGTTCATAAACGCTAACCATATTACTGCCTTTATCACTGTGCATCCCGATAATCTCCCGAACCACATCTCCCCTGACTGCAAAAATACTGCCGACATAAAAAAATGATACGAGTGTATCTGGAGAGAAATCCGGCTTAAACCATGGCGCTCCCCTGTAATCTGCCGCCCCGCTGCATGAATAACCAATGTCTGCAAACGCATCATCCTCAATGGCGTAAAGCGCCTTGAGACTTCCTCTGTAATCCTCGTCCGCATAGACAAAAACCACATCCGCATTGTTTGAAAACACTTCTGATACTACAGCCTCCGCATATGCTGACAGTGTTCCGCCATCCTTTACAAACAGACAGATGGAATCACTCGAAATATCCCCAGTGTCTTCCATGCAGTCCATACACGAAGAAAAGGGAAGCCTATGAATCTGCTTCCCTGATACCGCCCGTCCCGCATCCAGCAGCTGTCCATACTGCCTGTCAAGCTCCTCCTCCTGCATCTTCAGCCATTGCAGGTATGGTGTCTTCTGTGCAAAAAGTTCCTGTAAATACTGCATCCCGCCTCCCAAAACATACATATAATAAGCGGCAGTCTTTTTGTCGTTTACTATATCTCATTCTATTTCCAGCTGCTTCTCCATGCTCCGGTACAACCGCTGACGCGAACAGCCATCCTTTGCAGTCATCCACAAGTCATAGGTTCCCGCCGGAAGCGCTCCCTCAAATATCCAGTTGCAAAACCCTGTCATTTCCACATTGGTCTCGTCCGGCAGAATCGCCGCCACATCTTTTCGGTAACGCTTCTGCACCGGAAGCTCCCACACGCGGCCGCTGCTATTTACCAGCAGAATCTTGAATTGATATCGGGCATTGTCTGCACCAGGCACATATGCCCAGCCTTTAATCAGATAATACGCCTTTTTCTTCTGCCCGTTTTTGGTCACTGCCTTTGCAAAATTTTCTCTGCCGCAGTCCTCGACAACAATCTTAATTGCCTGGTTCATGGAATCCAGCTCTGGAAGCTTTCTTGTCTCCGTGAGAATATTGTCACTGTCAAATATGTTGAAAAGTTCATACCCCTCAAGCCACCTGCAGCTGTAATCCGGCTCGCCGCTGTTTAAAAGCGTTCCAATAAACGGATCCTTTCTATAAAACTTTGGATGACGTTTATAGAGTACATTTTTCTCCGCCATCAGACGCTTGAGTTTACGCTCATCCTGCAAATCGTCACCACGGCTGAGTGATTCATGATGGTACAGCACAACATCATTTCTAAGTACATTGTACAATCCCTTGCCACACAGCCGAAAACACAAATCCACATCATTGTACGCCACAGCAAGTCCTTCATACAATCCCCCCATGGCAATATAGTAATCCCTGCGCATCAAAAGACATGCCGCCGTAACACCAATCATGTCATAGATAAAACGATTTCTGCCATAGTAATATGACACGCTGTCGTCAAACTGCTTCAGCTTGTGTCCTGGTCCGGATACCGTATTGTTGATGCCCGCATGCTGTATCAGATTGGAATCAGGGTATAGCAGCTTGGCACCGACAGCGCCCACATGCTTTAGCGACGCCTGCCCTGCCATTCTGGTAAGCCACGAATCCTCCACCACCTCCATATCATCATTGAGCAGAAGAATATACTCGCCCTTTGCCTCTTTCACGCCGATATTGCACATATGGGAAAAATTAAATTCCATCGGCATATAAAGATAATGAAACGGAAATTCCTGCCGGAAATTCTCAAGCCCGATTCGCACTCTCGCAGTACTTCCGTTGTCAACTACCACAATCTCAAAGTTGGGGTAATCTGTATGTTCATAGATTGAGCGAATGCACTGCTTTAGCGCTTCCAGATTGTCCTTTGAAGGGATCACAATGCTGACAAGCGGTTTATCCGCAAGATCATATATTGGATATGAAATTCCTGTCTTATCATCCAGAATCATTCTCGCATGCAAACCGCGTCTGGCAAACGCACGCTCACGTATAAAATCATATGCGTTTCCCACACCGATAAAATCCGTTTCATGCATCAGTGATTCTTCGATATCACTCCTGCTGTTTCCTGTTTTATAGGCATGAAAAAGTATTTTTTCGATATGTCCCGGACGTTTTCCATGCTCCGTCGCCTTGAGTGCAAAGTCGTAAATATTTTTCCGATAGTCCTCATTTCCAAGCCATTCCAGCCTTATATATGCTGATTTACGCACTGCAAAGATACTGCCAAAATAGAAAAAAGAAAACAACGTGTCAGGAGACCACATCGGCTTCGTCCACGGAAAAATGCGGTGTGCACTCTCATCATTTCCCCCAGTTTCGCCGCCTTTCTTCTGCGCTTTGTCATTTCTCCCGGACGCCATACTCTGACCAAGCATCCACACATCCTCATCCGCATAGACAATATTTACATCCTTATGTGTGTCGAAGTACTGTATAACCTCCCGAAAGGCACTCTCTGCCACTCTGCCCGCCTCTGAAACGAAGATTACATATTCTTTCTCATTATCAATCCCGGCAAGGGAAAAGTCCCTGCCGCAGCTCTCCATATACACAACCTCAAGCGAGGGATATGATTCCTCTTTTGTATCCAATGCACTGCCCTGCTCGTTCTCCTTTATCCATAAAAGATAGGGGTCTGTCTGATAGCGCAGTTCTCTGTGATATTCTTCGATACAGTTCTTATACAATCTGCCCTGTATGGCGTCCTTTATCTTACCAAACATACTCATCTCCACATTACCCGTCATAGCCTGTGTCCAGCAGTTACTGACGGCCTTTCATCCTAGCTTTTATAAAACCCTTGGTTTTTGTAACAAAGTCCTCTTTTGCAGCCGCCCCTGCAAGCTGGGCAGCCAGTGCATGCGGCAGCTCCATAACCTCCAAATCGGCAACAAGCTTCCTCCCGCCTGCCACATCAATCGCAAGATTTGGATCCTCGGTATCAAACACTAATGTACCACACTCCTGCCAGCTTCCGTTCGTCTCAATCACATCCGCCGTGTACAGTCTGTCCCCGACACGCAGTTCCCTTATATTAATCGCACACATATACGAACATGGATCAATCCGGATCCTCACAGCGTCATCTGGTATATCATATGCCAGGCGCAGATATCGCTCGGCAAAGTAACAATCCATGAGTTTTACGGAATTCGCCTCACTGAATCCCTGTCCGTAATCCACATAAATCTGAGCTACAAATTTTTTATCCGCATAATTGTAGTACATGAGCATACCCTCAA
Organism: Lachnospiraceae bacterium; assembly: GCA_029068555.1. GTDB lineage: Bacteria > Bacillota > Clostridia > Lachnospirales > Lachnospiraceae > COE1. The sequence continues at coordinate 11,794 of JAIECJ010000228.1, read as the reverse complement.
GCGCATACGCCCTGTTCCCTATCAGCTCCCGCATATTTTCTGCTGACGAATGATTCCCTGTTATCTTCATCTGAAAACTGCGCTCCTGCTCAACAGCTGCCGCCAGCTGTGTGTCCGTAAGCCCTAAAATATCCCGCATAAGCAGATCCTCGCACGCTTTTCTCGTCCCTCCCCCAAGCGTGTAATTATAGAATGCGCGGAATATAATATCGCGTGCCGGAATATGCTTGTCAAATGTCCATTCATAGTCGATGACATGCCATTTCTCCATGTCCCCCTCCCTGTCAACAAGGATATTCGGAAAAATAAAATCAATATTGCTGGCTTCAACGGCATCCTCATTATAGCCAGCCCAGTGCATATACTCATCAATCAGCGACTTAAATCCCTGCACGTCAGCTCTTCCAAGACATTCGTCCAACAGCGTCTCAAGCGTTTTGCCGCTGCAGAAAGCAAACTCAAGCCCCTTTTTCACATCCTCCTCTATCAGCCTGCACTTATTGATGGCAATCTTTGTGCCTTCATAGCGGCTGGATAGACAGTCATAGGCACGTTTGGTATTCATCAGATGTCCGCATGCTGCCTCTGTGTCCGGCTGTTTCTCCACATGAAGCTTTCCCGGCGCCTCCCGTACTATCAAAGTGCGCACCGCCCATTCAGCAGCCCTGTCATTGGAAAATTTCGCATAAAGCACATTTGGCGCACCACCGACAACCAGCAGATATGAGTTGGAGAAAAGCGGAAATTCATTCTCATCAACAATCTCGTCAAACACCTGTTTCTCGTCAAACAAGAGAACCCGCTCCCTGTCAAAATTTCTGAGGTTATTGCAGAGCTCCCCCTTTTTAGGTAAATAGCGATCCGAATAGATTGTCGTCATGAACTTATAATCCGGATAGGGATAATAAAATGCATATTCATGAATTCCGACCTTTTCCAAAATCCGCTCCAGTCCATGACGCGTAAAAGTGCGTGCCGCGCCTCCCGTATGATATCCCTCAAGTCCAGAAAAATAGGTTCCCAGATGATCCTCTCTGCACCCTGCCCAGTATTTCAGTCCAAACTTATTCTCGATGGCAATAATAAGACGTCCATCAAGCTTTCTGTGGCGGTTGCATATCTGCATAAAGTCCTCGTAAGGTGTACTGCCGCCGATATATGCCTGCCCATACTCAAACACACCAACCAGCAGCACATAGTCATAATCCGTGTCAAGATACGGCTCGATATCTTTAAAATTGCCGACCATAATCGTGATATTGTCATATTCACGGTTGCGGTAAGCGTTTACCATGCTACGCTTTTTGGACAAGTCAACACAGGTGACACTGCCTGTCCTTTTCGCCAGCGCTCCCGTAATCGCTCCGCATCCGGCGCCAATCTCAAGAATCTTGTCCGTGCTTTTAAACGGAATCCAGTCAATTATATTGGATCGGAGCGGGGAAAAATGATAAAAAACCGGCCAGCTCTTTTTTTCCTCGATAATCTCCGGAAAACGTTCCACCGGATTGTTCATGGCAATATCCAGCATCTCGTCCTCTATGTCGCCGTCCGAATAAAAATCCTGTCCTGAATAATACGTAAGATCCAGCGTAACACTGCCTATCTTCTCCTGTTTTATCCCGTCTCCTGACATACTTACCTCCATCCCGCCATTCTTCAAGCTTGTTTTGGTATGAAAACCTACACACTTTTTACAGTCACTCTGGAATCCATGTCATAATACCCCACTGTGTTTTTATCTGATACGACAGTCACATCCAGCGCGTCATAGAGTCTGTGATACACTTTGAAATCGTTTCCCTCGTAGCCTGTCACGCCAAAGGATATCAGATATTCACCGCCCTGTAATGACATCTTCTGTGAAAATTCAATTTCTTTTGTATCGCCCGCTTTCACTGGTTCCAAAAATGCCTTCTCAAACATCGTGTTGGTGCCCGTTATCTCCGTCCCCTTTGCCGTCTTTACAGAAAATGCAAAAATCGGCGCCGGCAGGTCGCTGTGAAAAGTGACTCTCATGTATATCGTAAAGTCCATTCCTTTGATAATGGAATTTGTGCGCGTTCCACGGTCATCCTCTATATAAATCTCCTCTATCGCAGCTTCCTTTGTACCATACTCAAGCGTTTTCATGTTCAAACCGTTCACAGCGCTGTCCGTTCTCGCCTTCTTCTGCGCTGCAGCTTTCGCCTGAACCGCTTCCTGAACCTCAGCATCGTTTAAAAGACTCTGATCCGACTTTGATTCCGGCAGCTCATACTGACCGACAAGCACGCGCTTAAAATCATCAATCATATCCTTTGGCAGCCCTTCCCCAAGCTTAACGCCCTGATTCAGCAATACTACTCTGTCGCAATACTTCGCAATACTGCTCAGGTCATGACTCACAATCATGATGGTTTTGCCCATTTTCTTAAATTCCTCAAATTTGTGATAACATTTTGCCTGAAAAAAAACATCCCCCACAGAAAGCGCCTCATCCACAATCAAAATCTCGGGGTCAATATTAATCGCCACAGAAAAGGCGAGACGGACGAACATTCCGCTCGAATAAGTTTTTACCGGCTGGTGCACATAATCCCCTATATCTGCAAAGTCAAGGATATCAGGAAGACGTCTGTCAATCTCCTCCTCCGAGAAGCCGTTCATGGTACCATTTAGATAAATGTTCTCAAGACCGGAATACTCCATATTAAAACCCGCACCGAGCTCCAACAGCGCCGAGATTCTTCCATCGACTCTGACCACGCCGCTTGTCGGATTCAACACACCTGTTATAATCTTTAATATGGTGGACTTACCGGAACCGTTCGTCCCGATAATCCCGACACACTCGCCCTGTTTCACGTCAAAGCTGACTTCCGACAAGGCGAAATGCTCATGATACTTTTTCTTTTTCGTAAGGCCAAGCGCCTCTTTTAAGCGGTCTGTCGGCTTGTCATACAATCTGTACACCTTGCTCACATTGTCTACCGCAATCGCAGACTGTCTATTTTTATCGCTCATATCCTATGTCCCCATCTCCCAAAATCAGAACTGTACAGCCCCATTACAACACATCCGCAAAATGAACCTTGAGCCTTCGGAATATCAGTGCACCAATACCAAAAAATACAACCGTCACAATCCAGAAGTACGAAGTCGAATAAAAATCCTGCCAGAACCATTTCTTTGCAAACAATGTGTCGCGATATCCATTTACAATATAAAACACAGGATTGATTTTGAGTATTTTCTGTAACACCGGACTTTTGTCCAGCATGGAAATATTCCACAAAATCGGAGTTGCCCACATGCCGACCTGCAGCATAATATTGATAATCTGCGTCAAATCCCGGAAAAAGACAACAATCGCACATGTTGTATAGCTGAGCGCCAGCACAAACATAAACATGCAGAACGTATAGTAAAGAAGCTGCAGCAGATGAATCCCCGGCGCATATCCATACACAAAATATACAATAAGCATAAATGCAACAAAGAATAAGTGGACGAAAGACGCTGCAATCAGCTTTACAATCGGAATAATGCTGATCTTAAACACTACTTTTTTCACTAAGTAGCTGTATTCCAAAAGCGAGGTCGTACCATTGTTAATCGCCTCGCTAAAATAAAACCATGGCACCAGACCCGCTGTAAGCCACAGCACATAGGGCGCTTCCACTCCGACAGCCAGTATCTCTTTCTTGTCCTGTCCCATCACATGTCCGAACACAAACCAGTATAACAGCACCGTCACGACTGGCTGTGTAAACGCCCACACACGTCCCAGATAGGAGCCGGCATAGCGGTTCTTAAAATCATTTTTGGAGAGCTTCCATATCAGCTTTCTTGACTGCCACAGTTCCACTGGAAGCGTCACCAGCCGGTCATAAAAACGATGGAAAATCGCAAGCGCACCCACAATGATAAAACAGGCGATCGCCTTTTTAATCCACTCCTCCTCCGGATCTGCCAGCGGATTGTGATGGATCAGGATAACTGCCGCAAGTATAACGGACGCAAACGTCACCAACAGTTTGACTGTCTTTTTGGATAAACCCTTTTTCATCTTCTATATTCCCTTATTCCGCCCCACAGCTTGTCTTTGTCGGACAGTGTAAGCTCCATTCCGTCCGGTACCGGCCACTTTACCCCGATATCCGGGTCGCTCCACAGAAGTCCTCCCTCATCATTCGGATGATAAAAGTCTGTACATTTATAACAGAACTCGGCATAATCCGAAAGAACCAGAAAACCATGGGCAAAATTCTTTGGGATAAAAAACTGTTTCTTGTTCTCCTCAGACAAAAGCACCCCAAACCATTTTCCAAAAGTCTTTGAACCCTCCCGCAAATCGACCGCAACGTCGAACACCTCACCCCTCACGGCGCGCACAAGCTTGTCCTGGGGAAACTCCTTCTGAAAATGAAGCCCCCGCAGCACGCCCCTTTTCGATGCGGATTGATTATCCTGAACAAACACCTGGTCAATGCCTGCCTCCTTGAAGTCATTATAGTTGTAGGTCTCCATAAAATAACCCCTGTTATCGCCAAACACTGTTGGCGTAATTACTTTCAGTCCCTCTATGACCATCCCGTCAGCCACACATTCCTCTACTGTAATCTTTCCCATAATTTCATGATTCCTTTCCATAATTTATTGTATCTAATGACAAATCATAATAAATGCAGACGATATATGCGTTTACCCGCGACGGCCGCATGCCGTAAAGCGGCTAAATTCCTTATGCTGCCGCGTGTCTTTAATCAATTCCAAGATAGCTGATATTCAAGTCAACCCTTCCTTCAATACCGGCAACAGAACCGCTTGAAGTATACTGCCACATGTCATAGCGTCCCTCGTACTCCGGTGTCTGCCTGTACTCTGCCAGCCATATCTTCATATCGCCCAGCTCATCGACATTGAGCTGGTTCAGATACCAGTTACGGCTTGCATACACGCCTGCCTCAAACCCTGCATTCTGAATGGTCCGGCAAAACGCATTAACCACTGCTGTCCGTGTTCCAGGATCCAGATTGTCCGCCCTTCCGTTTCCGCCTGCGCCCTCCGTGTCAATAAAGACAGGGTACTTGATTGCCCTGTCACCAAGCAGAGACACTACCATACTCGCCTCCTCGACCGCCTCGACAAGATCCGTAGCCTGCGTAAAGAAATAGATGCCAACTTTGATTCCCGCCTTTTTTGCGCCCTCAAGGTTTTCATAGAAATACGGATCCTCTATCAGCCAGCCGGAGGATGAACCGCGATAGCCACATCGTATAATTGCAAAGTCAACACCTTCTGCTTTCACGATTTCCCAGTCAATCTTACCATTCCATTTTGAGACGTCAATACCCAGCTGCACAGCGTTTTCGCGCTCCTCCTCCATGTCCAGCAGTGCCGTATACTGTGTATCGTCCTCGTCCTCGCTGTCAATCTGTTCAGAGGCAGTGTCCTCTTTGAGGATATCCACCTCGGACTCCGCATGTACAAAATAGTCAATATCATCAATAACCATATATGACACAATTGATTTTACCCGGACATTCACAGGTGATTCCGGCACTTTAAAGCCAGGCCGTTTGTCAAGAGAAAGACTGTACTCGCCAGGCTTAATATCCGAAATCAGGATAACGCCATCTTTGTCGTCGTCCACATACACGCCCGTGCCTGCAACTTCGACGACAAATTCCTGTCCTGATACCGTATCACCCTTGTCGTCAATAATCTTCACCCTGATATCACGCTCCACCGAGCTTGCCAGAACCGTGAGACTGCGCACAGGCTCACCATTTTCGTCTACTTCCTCATATGTAGTCTGGTTGGAACGATTCGGCGCATCGGCGTCGAAAAATTCACTGTCCTTCATAAATGCCGACAAATCAGCGCCATGTACCTTTCCATCCGCTTCTATCAGCTGGCCGGAAATACTGTCTGTACCGCCTGCCGCCGATGTCTTTTTATCCTTTCCCATAAGCCGGTTATAGTTAGCCGCCGCCACTGCCGCCATAATCACCAGCAGGGCACACAGCACAATCAGTATTCCAATTCTTTTTCCCCTAGAGTCCATTTGCAACCTCTACCAGATATTTTCCGTACTCTGTCTTCATAAGCGGTCCGGCAAGCTTCAGCAACTGCTCCTTCGTGATAAATCCTCTCTTGTACGCAATTTCTTCGATACACGAAATGTACAGCCCCTGCCGTTTCTGGAATGCACAGACAAAGTCTGACGCATCAAGAAGCGAGTCATGATTACCTGTATCAAGCCATGCAAATCCGCGTCCCATCGTCTCGACTGTCAGCGTTCCGCGCCGCAGGTACTCATTGTTGATGCTCGTGATTTCGATTTCTCCCCTTGCGGACGGCTTGACGTTTTTCGCAATTTCCACAACATCATTGTCATAAAAGTAAAGTCCCGGCACCGCATAGTTGCTCTTTGGATTCTCTGGCTTCTCCTCGATGGAGATTGCCTTTCCATCCTTGTCAAACTCCACCACGCCATACTCTCTTGGGTCTCTCACATAATACCCGAATATCGTAGCTCCGCTCTCCTTCGCAGCAACTTTCTGCAGCAGTTTGGAAAAGCTCTGACCATAAAAAATATTATCGCCAAGCACAAGTGCCACAGAATCTTTCCCGATAAAGTCCGCGCCAATAATAAACGCATCGGCAAGCCCTCTTGGCTGTTCCTGAACCGCATATTCCATGTGAAGTCCGAGCTGCTCCCCTGTTCCGAACAGTTCCTCAAAAACCGGGAGATCCCTTGGTGTTGATATAATCAAAATGTCCCTGATTCCTGCCAGCATAAGCGTTGACAGCGGATAGTAAATCATCGGTTTGTCGTAAACCGGCATAATCTGCTTTGAAATTGCCTTTGTGAGCGGATAGAGTCTGGTTCCCGAACCGCCTGCCAATATAATTCCTTTCATTTCTTCATTAATCCCCTTTCCTGATTGTCATAACCCTGATAGTATCATGCCAAATGGGGAACGCCTCACCCTAGCCGGTAATGACGTTCCCTGATACAAAAATGTTATGATTGCTTGTACATCTCTTCGTAGTATTTCTGGTAATCACCGCTTGTGACGTTCCGCATCCAGTCTTCATGTTCAAAATACCACTTTATCGTCTGTCTGATGCCATCCTTGAACATCGTCTCAGGCTCCCAGCCTATCTCAGCCTTAATCTTGTCAGGGGCGATGGCGTAACGTCTGTCATGCCCTTTTCTGTCCTCGACATAAGTGATGAGATCCTTTGAGACAAGCTTCTTTCTCGGGTCATCATCCGCAAGCTGCTCCTGAAGCGTGTCGATAATAATATTGATTATCTCTATATTCTGCTTTTCGTTATGTCCCCCCACATTGTAGGTCTCAAACAGCCTGCCCTTTTCCTGTACCATATCAATTGCCTTTGCATGATCCTCAACATAAAGCCAGTCACGCACATTTTTACCGTCACCGTACACAGGCAGTTTCTTCCCCTGTAAGGCATTATTGATGATCAGCGGAATCAGCTTCTCCGGAAACTGATAGGGTCCATAATTGTTCGAACAGTTCGTAATATTTGCCGGAAAGCGATATGTGTCCATATATGCTTTTACAAGCATATCTGAGGATGCCTTGCTCGCAGAATACGGACTGTGCGGGGCATACGGAGTCGTCTCATAGAAATACCCTCCGTCCTCCTCAAGGGAGCCATACACTTCATCCGTCGACACATGAAGGAATTTCTTTCCCTCCTGAAAGCTGCCATCCGCAAGCTCCCATGCCGCCTTGGCACAATTCAGCATAACCGCTGTCCCAAGCACATTTGTCTGTACAAAGACCTCTGGATTCCTGATGCTTCTGTCTACATGGCTCTCCGCCGCGAAATGTACAACTCTGTCAATGTCATTCTCCTCAAAAATTTTTGTGACAGCATCCTTATCTGTAATATCAGCTTTTACAAATGTATAGTTTTCCCTGTCCTCCACGTCTTTCAGATTTTCAAGATTTCCGGCATAAGTCAGCGAATCCACATTGATAATCCTTATCTCATTGTCATATTTTTTAAACATGTAAAGGATATAATTTGACCCAATAAAACCCGCGCCTCCGGTTACCAAATAAGTTTTCATGCAAAGCATACCTCCATAATCACATTTTAACAGTTCCCTCGCAAATGCCTAATTCCAGTGAAAAACGCCATCCTTGCATTTTTCAAACACGCTCTAGTACAGTGAAAATTAAGTTTTGGATAGTTTGACGCAGAATATTTTTCTGAGCGTGCTGCTTCACAAACGCAGACGTAGCGGTGGCTACGTCAAGGCTTGGGGAGTAGTGCTATCAGGAAAATAGGCAAGCCAAACTGCCAATTACTTAATATTCACTGTACTAGTGTTTCTTAATGTTTTTTACACTTTCTTGCATAATTTTATCCTAAAATCCAGAATTATGCAACACCAATGTTCCTTTAATATCCCAAATAACTGTAATTCAGGTCAACCTTCGTGTTGATTCCGCTGATTTTTCCCTTGCTGGAATACTGCCATAAATCATACTTTCCCTTGTAAGTCGGTGCTGCTGAATACTGTGCCAGCCAGATTTTGTAACTACCGTTCACCGCACCCATATTCAGTTTGTCCTCGAACCATGTTTTTGATGCATAAATTCCCGGCTTATATCCAGCGCTTGCAACCGTCTGGCAGAATGCATTGACAACCGCCGTGCGCGTTGCCTTGTCAATCCTGTCCGCCCTTCCGCCGCTTGACTCCGTGTCAATAAAAATCGGATAGGTAAGATTATAACCCTTCACCAGACTCACCGCAAGAGATGCTTCCTTTACCGCCTCCACTTCATTAACCGCCTGTGAGAACACATACACGCCTACCTTTAGTCCTGCAGCCGTAGCGCCTTTGATATTTGTCCGGAACGTCTGATCCTCAATCAGCACGCCTGTCGCCGAACCTCTGTAGCCGCAGCGGATAATAACATAGTCAACCCCCGAAGCCTTCACCGCATTCCAGTCAATGTTCCCATTGTGCCTTGAAACGTCGATACCAAAGGTTGAGCCGTTGGCAGTTGTCGCGATGGCTCCATCCGCGCCAAAGTTATAGGTAACACCCTGTATAATCTGCGTTCCAGTCACCACATTGCCATTCTTGTCATAAAAGTAAGTCTTGCCGTCTATTGTCTGCCAGCCTGTATAACGATACTGTGGCTGCGCTATGATATAAAACTCAGCGTTGCTGAAATAATCCGCATATACAGCCTCCCTGTAACTCCCGTCCGAATTTTTGATATAAATCTGGTTTCCGTTCTTGTCTTTTAGCTTTGTGGTCGTATCCGAGGAAGCATTCGAGTTTATCGTCACAATACACGCTGCCTTAACCTGATTTCCCTGCGCATTTTTTTCTTTCGTCACTGCCGTGATTGTGACGCTTCCCGGAGCTACGCCGGTCACAACGCCTTTTTCACTAACTGTTGCGACCTTCTTGTCCGACGTCTCCCACGTCACTCCGGCGTCTGACTGATAACCTGTCACTGTCGGAACAAGTGTTGTCGAGCCGCCTACTGCCAAATATACGTCCTTTGTTCTATCAAGTGTCAATGTAAGTTCTGTCGTTCCGGTTATTGCAACCTCCACACTGCAGCGAATGTCAAGTTCTTTTCCATCCGCTCCCTTTATCCCGGCAATTTTACCTGAAATATGAACCTTTCCGGCTTTCACGCCCGTCACAACACCCTTATCATCGACTGTGGCAATTGAATTGTCAGCGCTTTCCCATATCACAGCTGGGAAGTTTTCCGTGATCGTCTCCTTGCTCCCGTCCTGCTTTGTATAGACAAGCTTAGCCGGCTTTACGGTAAGCGTAGCCCCAACAGCACAGCTGTCCGCACTTTTTGAAAGCTCAAGCACGCCTGATGCAATCTTTACCGCCTCGACAGTAATCACACACTCTGCACTGGCTGTATCTGTCGTTTCGCTCGTCTTCTTTTCTGGTTCTGTGACTTTTTTGTACGTGTAACCGATTGTCTGTCCTGCGTCATCCCTAATGGGCGTACATTTTTCCTTCTCCTTGTCAGACAGCCTTTCATACTCCTCCACCGATATCTCAAGTGTCTCCTCTACCGGATTTTTCGGCTCATAGGTGGTTGTAATCGTTTTTCTCGTTACCGTATAAGTAATTATCGCTGTTCCTTCCCCCTTGGCAGTCACTTTTCCGCCGCTCACAGCTGCAACATTGTCATTGGAACTTTTCCACTCTGTTGTATACTGATATTCAATATCACCGTCCTTTGAATCAGAAAATTCCGTTCCCTTTAAATCCACGCTTGCTCCCACGCTCAAAGCGGCTTCAGACTTATCAAGCGATACGTTTAACGTATCAAAGAGCATTCTTGCAGCAGCCTTTGACACCTGCGACGGATCAGCAATGGTATTTTTGTCCACAAGCAGATAACTCTCAGTGCCGCTTATGGGCGTTCTGGTTGACTCTACCCACTCAACCGTATCCTTTAACACCTCTGCCTCAGCAGCCGCATCATTTTTCTGTGTATCTTCCTGTGCTATATTTACCTGTTTCTCGGTCTTAACCTCATCCTGCACATTGATTACTACATATTCGACCTTATCCTTTACGGTAACCTGCTGGCTCATTGTCGGAAACTTGTATTTGTCTGTTGATGTCACAACGGCATCAAACACACCTGCATTTACATTTTGCGCATAAATGACCCCATCCATGTCATCGTCGGTCAGGACAAGCTTCTTTCCTTTGGAACTGGTCAGTATGACCTCAAAAACAGTCCCCGTAATCAACTCCCCGGTATTCGCATCCGTAAAACGTATCTTCAAATCCTTTTCCACTGACACAAAACTGACATTTACCTTACTTGATTCGGCGGTGTCCGTCACTTCAGACGACGAAGATTCCTCCGTGCTTGCAGCATCCACAAACTCTCCTGAGAGCGCGGCATTGGACATGGCGAGAAGCCCGTCACTTCCTACTCCCATATTTTGCAGTTCCTTACCCATGGGCGCAATCGCTGCTATCTGTTTGTCCATATGTCCTTTCTGCAGAAGCATACTCAAAATCACAAGCGCCGCCACCACAACTACAACACCTGTAGATGCAAGAATCGCATCAAAAGCAGTCATGTGCTGAACCCAGTTCTTGATTCTCTGCAGGAAATCCACTGCATCTTCATTCGTTCCGGCACCAAACGCAGCGATATCATTTTCATACGTATCATCAAACGCTCCATAAGAAGTGTCAAATGAATCCTCATCATAGTACTCGTCATCATAATACTCATCTGACTCATAATAATCTTCACTATCCTCGTAATATTCCTCATCGGCATCATCATAATAACTTCCCGTGTCTTCCGCATAATCGTCTGGCTCATATGTGTCGATGTTAATCTCTTTTGTACTGTATAATTCTTCTGTTTTGTTTTCCGCAGACTCGTATTCCTTCACTGCATACTTTTCCGGTTCGTATTCTTCTGCCGCGTACTCTTCGGCTTCGTACTCCTCTGTTCCATACTGTTCAGACTCATATTCCTCTGTCTCGTATCCATCCGGATCATACGCTCCAGACTCATACTCCTCTGTTTCGTATGCATCCATCTCATACATTTCCGGCTCATACTCCTCAGATTCATATTCTTCCGCTCCATACGATTCGATTCCGTATTCCTCTGACTCATATTCCTCAGACTCATATTCCTCTGTCTCATACTCCTCCGCCCCATACGATTCGATTCCGTATTCCTCCGACTCATACGATTCAGACTCATATTCTTCCGCTTCATACGATTCAGACTCA
>JAIECJ010000227.1 GCA_029068555.1 Lachnospiraceae bacterium | reverse complement strand
TGCAAAATCTGTTATAATTCACACCTCAATAACTTATAAGCTGATGAAAACTGGCGTTGGTGTGAATTGTAACATTTCTGATTAATATTTGATAATATTTTCATATAATGGTTTACTTAATCTGCATTTTTATGTATAATGAAATGTGTTTTTGCAGGCTTATTTAAGAAAAAGACTGTATACAAAATAGATTTGAAAGGATAAGGGTGAATATCATGATTGGCGCGGACGCAATGATAAAGTGTCTCGAGAGTGAGGGTGTTACAACGGTATACGGCTACCCTGGAGTAGCTATCTGCCCGTTTTACAACAGTATTCTCGATTCAGAAATCAGGACAATATTAGTTAGGACAGAACAAAATGCTGCACATGCAGCAAGCGGAGAAGCCCGAGTCACTGGTGAAGTCGGGGTATGTGCTGTTACGAGCGGACCGGGTGCCACCAATTTGATAACAGGTATAGCGACAGCTTTTGCAGACAGTATTCCTATGGTATGTATTACCGGACAGGTCAAAAGCGAACTGCTTGGGAGTGATGTTTTCCAGGAGGCTGATATAACAGGTGCTGTTGAATCTTTTGTCAAGTACAGCTATCTTGTCAAAGATGCCGAAGATATTCCTCGCATTTTTAAGGAAGCTTTTTACATAGCTAATTCAGGAAGAAAAGGTCCCGTGTTGATTGATGTTCCGATTGATATACAAAACGCGGTCGTTAAGAACTTTAAATACCCTGATGAAGTAAATATTCGTGCATATAAACCTACTATAAAAGGTCATTCTGTACAGATTAAAAAAGTAATAAAAGAACTTCAAAAAGCAAAAAAACCCATTATCTGCGCAGGAGGAGGCGTGCATCTCAGCGAGGCAGTTTCTGGACTTCGTGAATTTGCACATAAACATAGAATTCCTGTGGTATCAACAATGATGGGAATTGGTGTCATGCCGACAGAGGATCCGATGTATTTTGGTATGGTGGGAAATAACGGAAAAGCCTATGCCAACAGAGCCATGAATGAATCGGATCTTCTTGTAATGGTAGGTGTGCGGGTGGCCGACAGAGCCATTGCCCAGCCAGATTTGATTACGACCAATAAAACACTGGTGCACATTGATGTTGACCCGGCAGAAATCGGAAAAAATGTTGAACCTTCGATACCGCTTGTCGGGGATGCAAGGCATATCTTTGATGATATTGCCAAAGAAGATTTTAAATGTGAGCATGAAGAGTGGATTCGTACACTGGAAGGCTATCGTGAAACAATGGTTCAGAAGCGTGATCCAAATCCCAATTACGTTGATCCGGCGGCATTCATAACAATGCTTTCCAATGAGATGAAAGAAGATGCGGTATATGTTGCTGATGTTGGTCAGAACCAGATATGGAGCTGCAATTATCATATTGTGAAAGAAGGGCGTTTTCTCACATCAGGCGGAATGGGCACAATGGGATATTCCATTCCGGCAGCCATGGGAGCAAAACGCGGTGACATGGACAGGCAGGTTATCGCAGTATGCGGCGATGGCTCTTTTCAGATGTCGATGATGGAGCTGGCAACCATTATGCAGCATCGTATACCAGTAAAAATTATTGTTATGAAAAATAATTACCTTGGCATGGTACGCGAATTCCAGCATTATACATACAAGGACAATTATTCGGTCGTAGATATTAAAGAGGGCACCCCTGATTTGGAAAAACTTGCTGCCGCCTATGACATACCATTTATCAAGGTTGAAAACATGTCACATGCACAGGATAAGATAAAAGAGTTTTTGGCACAGGACGAAACAATGTTGATGGAATGCCTTGTAGACCCTATGGATTTAGTAAAGTAAGGAGTAAGAATGGAGAGTTAACATGAAGAAAATATATTCTGTATTAGTAGAAAACAGATCCGGTGTACTTTGCAAAGTCTCAGGTTTGTTCTCAAGAAGATGCTTTAACATTGACAGCCTTGCAGTGGGAGAGACGGACGATTCCAAAGTTTCCTGCATGACAATCGTGAGTTCTGGAAATCAAAGAACAATCGAGCAAATTGAAAAACAACTCAACAAAAAACTTGATGTTATCAAAGTAAAGACCTTTGATGAAAAGGACAGTATCAGCCGCGAATTAATGTTGATTAAGGTAAAATATAACCGGAATACCCGACGTGATATTATGGAAATATGTGAGATTATGAAAGCTGATATCGTGGATATGTCGAACAACAATATGATTATACAGATATGTGATATGCCGGAGCGCATCAAGGTTATGCTTGACATGCTCAAGTCAATCAGTATCGTTGAGGTTGCAAGAACGGGAACGCTGGCGTTGCCTAAATGTGTTGACAATTAACATAAAGCTTGTTAAAATAATCTTTGTGTATTCAAGGTAATTCGTAAGTTACAGTGATTTTTGTAGAAGCAAATTTACATGTAGATTGTAATGTTGAAAAATCACAAAAGGAGTGTATTATGCAAAATCGAGTATTTCAGCTTTTAGTAGACAATAATACTGGTGTGCTGAGCCGTATATCAGGATTGTTCTCAAGGCGCGGTTACAATATTGAGAGTATAACAGCAGGTGTTACAGCAGATTCCCGTTACAGCCGTATAACGATTGTAGCTTCTGGGGATGAAGAAGTGCTTGACCAGATTGAAAAACAGGTGGCAAAGCTTGTTGATGTGAGGGATATCCATGAGTTAAAACCTGATAAGAGTGTTTACAGGGAACTTTGCCTTATAAAAGTAAAGTCAACACCTGAAAAGAGACAGGGAATTATCGCAGTTGCTGATATTTTCAGGGCGAAAATTGTAGATGTCAATGTGGACAGTCTCATTGTTGAGCTTACTGGCAACCAGTCAAAAATAGAGGCTTTCATCAGTCTTCTTAAAGATTATGAAATTCTTGAAATTGCCAGAACAGGAATTGCGGGACTGGGACGCGGTAGCGAAGATGTAATCTGTCTTGAGTAAACATTCGCATATTAAAACAGATTATATAAAATGCAACTATGAATCTTATTGATAGTTACAGTTTATAAATAAACATATATTTCTAGGAGGAAAATTCTCTGTTCTCTTGAGCAGATCGTATTTTGCTCCGCAATACAAGGAGGATTATAAAAATGTCAGAAGCAAAGATTTATTATCAGGAAGATTGTAACCTTTCTTTGTTAGAGGGGAAGACAATCGCAGTAATCGGTTATGGCAGCCAGGGGCATGCCCACGCATTAAACGCAAAAGAGTCCGGATGCAATGTTATTATTGGTCTCTATGAAGGCAGCAAATCATGGGATAAGGCTGTTAAGCAGGGATTTGATGTTTATACAGCAGCAGAGGCAGCAAAAAAAGCTGATATCATCATGATTCTTATCAATGATGAGTTACAGGCTGATATGTACAAGAAAGATATCGAACCGAATCTGGAGGCCGGAAACATGCTTATGTTTGCTCATGGCTTCAACATTCATTTTGGCTGTATCAAACCTCCTGCGGATGTTGATGTCACTATGATTGCGCCCAAAGGTCCCGGACATACAGTACGTTCTGAGTATCAGGCAGGCAAAGGTGTTCCTTGTCTGGTGGCTGTAGAGCAGAATGCTACAGGAAAAGCACTTGAACTGGCACTTGCTTATGCACTGGCAATCGGTGGAGCAAGAGCGGGTGTACTTGAGACAACATTCCGGACAGAGACTGAAACAGACTTGTTTGGTGAGCAGGCTGTGCTCTGTGGCGGTGTATGCGCATTGATGCAGGCAGGTTTCGAGACGCTTGTTGAGGCAGGATATGATCCGAGAAATGCATACTTTGAGTGTATTCACGAAATGAAACTGATTGTTGACTTAATCTATCAGTCAGGTTTTGCAGGAATGAGATATTCTATCTCCAATACAGCTGAATATGGCGATTACATTACAGGTCCCAAACTTATCACAGAGGAAACAAAGAAGACTATGAAGAAGATTCTTTCTGACATTCAGGATGGTTCCTTTGCTAAGGAATTCCTGCTGGATATGTCACCGGCAGGACGTCAGGTTCACTTTAAGGCTATGAGAAAACTTGCGGCAGAACATTCTTCAGAGAAGGTTGGTGAGGAAATCCGCAAGCTTTACAGCTGGAATAATGAAGAGGATAAGTTTATCAACAATTAATTCTTAATATTAGGAGAATATATAGCATCTGTTCAAATTTTGTTGTTCAGATGCTGTCAGAAGGCTACTGTTCAAACAGGATTGGCATTTTGTTGCTTATTGCGGCTTCCCAGGCCGCGTGAGCTAGCGTATGGCATAAAAGTAAAAATCTTTTTGTGAAGTAAAATCTGAATGGAATTTAAGTTATTACTGAAACGGAGTCAAAAGTAACGTCAGAGAGGAAGAAAGTAGAAACGTATGTTTTCTTTTTCTTCCTTTTTGGATTCAGTTATGTTATAATTATAGGAAACGCAAATATTATTTGCGTTTCCTATAATCAAGCAGTATTTTTGCTAATGGAGGGACATGGTATGTTTGCATATATAAAAGGAACGATAACGGATTTAGCAGATGACAATCTGGTGCTGGAATGTAATAATATTGGATACAATATCAGAATCCCTCTCAGTGTGGCACAGAATCTGCCGAAAATAGGCACCCAAATAAAAATATATACCTATACCAGTGTGAGGGAGGATGCATTTAATCTGTTCGGATTTCTCACAAAAGATGACTTGGAAATCTACAAAAAACTCATTACTGTAAACGGCATTGGTCCTAAGGGAGCATTGGGGATATTGTCTGTAATGAGTGCAGATGAGCTTCGTCTTGCAATTCTTTCCGGTGATGCAAAAGCCATTTCCAAGGCTCCCGGAATAGGCAGTAAGTCGGCCGAACGAATTATTCTTGATCTGAAGGATAAGGTTCAGATAATGACTTCTTCCTCGCCAGACAGGAATCTTTTCAACTGCACACCAAATTCAGGCGCAAAGAATGAAGCCCTGGAAGCCCTGACATCACTGGGCTATTCACCTGCCGAGGCTTTGAAGGCAGTAAATCAGGTAACAATTACGGAAGAAATGGATGCAGGCATAGTATTAAAGCAGGCTCTTAAAGTAATGAATATATAGTTTCAGGGGGACATTATGGCAGCCAGAGTAATAGAGACAAAGTTTTTGGATGAGGACGTGAAGCTGGAAGGAAGCCTGCGCCCACAGTTTCTTAAAGACTATATTGGTCAAAAAAAGATAAAGGAAATTATGAGTATCTATATAGAAGCAGCAAAGCAGAGAAATGATTCCCTTGACCATGTCTTGTTTTTTGGCCCTCCGGGTCTCGGCAAAACGACTCTTGCGGGAATTATTGCAAATGAGATGGATGTGAATATCAAAGTGACAAGCGGACCTGCTATTGAAAGACCAGGTGATATGGCAGCTGTTTTGAACGGATTGCAGGAGGGAGATATTTTATTTGTTGATGAGATACACCGTCTCAATAGACAGGTTGAGGAAGTGCTTTATCCTGCAATGGAAGATTATGCGATTGATGTTATGATTGGTAAGGGAACCACTGCAAAATCAATCAGGCTTGATCTGCCGCGCTTTACGCTGATAGGGGCGACTACGCGTGCCGGGCTTCTGTCTGCTCCGCTCAGGGACAGGTTTGGAGTCATACAGCATCTTGAGTTTTATTCTGTCGATGAGTTGAAGCTTATTATTCAGCATTCAGCCCGTATTTTAAATGTGCAGATTGATGACCAGGGGGCGTTGGAGCTTGCGAGAAGAAGCCGTGGAACCCCGCGGCTTGCAAATCGCATTTTAAAAAGAGTACGGGATTTTGCGCAGGTGAAATATGATGGAGAGATAACGCTCGAGGTTGCCAATACAGCATTGGATATGCTGGATGTGGACAAGCGCGGGCTAGACCAGACAGACCGTATGATACTTATGACAATGATTGAAAAGTTTAACGGTGGACCGGTAGGAATTGAAACATTATCCGCCACAATTGGAGAAGACAGCGGTACTGTTGAGGATGTCTATGAACCATATCTGATAAAAAACGGGTTTATTGTACGCACACAGCGCGGGAGAGTAGTATCGGAACTTACATATCGTCATTTAGGACTTGAAATGCCAGAGTAGTCTGATATAATATAAAATAAAGTGTACAAATAAAAACTGTTCTGTAATGCAATAAAAGTACCGGACAGTTACTGATTGAGAAAGGGGCACAATTATGTCTGCCAAAACAGATACAGAAGTTATTATTGGAGGGAAAGTTCTGACAGTCAGTGGAAATGAAAGCGCTGAGTACTTGCAGAAAGTGGCATCATATATAAATAATAAGGTCAATGAATATGGTAAGATGGACAGCTTTAAGAGACAGTCTGCTGATAAGCAGAATATGCTTATTCAACTGAATATAGCAGATGATTATTTTAAGGCAAAAAAGCAGATAGAGCTTCTTGAGCAGGATTTGAAAGCAAAAGAAAATGAATTGTATGACTTAAAACATGAGCTGATTGCCACACAGATAAAGCTTGATAATACATCAAAATCCCTCAAAGAAGCAAACGATACACTGAATGAAAATTCAAAACAAATTGTCCGTCTTGAAACAGAACTTAAAGAATACCAGAAAAACGAGCAGGAGGGATGATTTCCCCAATATACAAAAGCTGAGCAATCAGGCGTTGGTGGCTGCCTTGATTGCTCATATTGTTCTGAGGCTGGGAAATACAATAAAAGGGATGATTTATGAGTAAGCAAAAAGTTGAATTATTGGCGCCGGCAGGTAACTTTTCCTGTTTTCGGGCGGCTGTCAATGCAGGCGCTGACGCAGTCTATCTCGGCGGGGATCAATACAGTGCCAGGGCATATGCAGGCAATTTCTCTACAGAGGAAATTTTGGATGCATTACGTATTGCGCATATTTTTCATCGAAAGATATATCTAACAGTAAATACACTTGTAAAAGAAAATGAGCTTGCAAATCTTGTTCCATATATCAAGCCCTTATACGAGTCGGGGCTTGATGGAGTAATTGTACAGGATATTGGTGCTCTGGAATGCCTGCGCCGCCGCTTTCCTGGTCTTGCACTCCATGCCAGCACTCAGATGACTATAACGAGCATTTATGGGGCGGCCTACATGAAGAAGCTTGGTGTATGCCGAATTGTTCCGGCAAGGGAACTGTCACTTGATGAAATAAAAGATATCAAGGACAAAACAAATCTTGAGATAGAATGTTTTGTCCACGGTGCCATGTGCTACGCGTATTCTGGACAATGCCTGTTCAGTTCTATACTGGGTGGAAGAAGCGGCAATCGCGGGCGTTGTGCCGGACCTTGTCGCCTGCCTTACACTACAGATAATGGCAGGACGTTATATCCGCTTAGTCTTAAGGATATGTACACTCTGTCTGTTTTGCCAGAGTTGATACAGACTGGTATTGATTCTTTTAAGATTGAGGGGCGCATGAAAAGCCCCGAATATGTTGCTGGCGTTACGGCAATGTACCGCAAATATATTGATCAGTATCTGGAGCATCCTGATAAGCCATACAAAGTTGCTGCAAAGGATGAGCAGTTGATGCGGGAATTATATATACGTTCGGATATCTGTACCGGATATTATCAGCTGCACAATGACAAGACAATGGTGACTCTCAACGAACCAGGATATTCAGGAAGCTCTCAGGAAGTTCTCAAAACAATTCAAAAACAATATATTTTACAAAATATATTGCTGCCAGTTACAGGACATGTGTACATACATGCAGGGCAGCCGGCATTGTTGACACTTTCCTGTGATAAGGCGACAGTGACCATAGAAGGAGCGTTGGTGAGTGGTGCGCTGAGCAGACCGCTTGATGAAAGTGAAATCTCAAAACAATTAAGTAAGCTGGGAGATACCTGCTTTGAACTGACAGACCTGACCATAGATACAGATCATTCCTCATTTATGCCAGTGAGGGCGCTTAATGAATTACGCCGGATGGCGTGTTTAAAGCTTGAGGATGAACTTTGTAGTATGGTAAAACCAAAGATCTCAGTGAATCATGATGTCCAAGAAATTTTTCGCCCCAAAACAGCTGTCCAGATTGGGGAAGTCAATACCTTATGCGTGCTGACTACAACAGTCGAACAGCTGATGGCCGCAAACGATTTTCATGAAATTCGTCGAATATATGTAAACTCTGATGTTTTTATAACCAATCATTCATTAGAAAAATTGTTGCTGTCTGAAAAAGAATATATTTTTGTGATGCCTCATATATTCAGAAAAAAAAGCTGGAAATACCTGACTGAATATGAAAAGCTTTTGACAAGCGGACGATTTGCTGGTGTGCTGGTAAGGAACCTTGAGGAGTTAGAATGGTTGGTTGAGATTGAATATACTGGAATGATATGTTCTGACTATACCATCTATACATGGAACCACACCGCACTGGATTTTTTGTCGCAACAGTTTGACGGTATCACACTTCCTCTTGAGCTGAACAGAAAAGAACTAGACATGCTATCAGCGGACTGCGCTATTCATTTTGTGGTGTACGGTTTCATTCCGTTAATGTACTCAGCAAACTGCATTAGAAAAACATTGGATTATTGTATAAATGACAAGGAAAAAGAAAATAATATATATCGCTTGACAGACCGGTATAAAAATGTTTTTGCTGTGAGGCAAAACTGTATTCATTGTTACAACATACTTTATAATACAGTTCCGTTATCTCTTCATGGACAGCTTGACAGTGTGTTGAAAAAAAACTATAATATGCTCCGGCTTGATTTCTCCATCGAAGACAAGGAGCAGACAAGAGCTGTAATAGCATTTTATTTGCGCCGTATCAAGGGAACAGACACAAAGTATGAATTCCCGTTGAAAGAATTTACAAATGGACATTATAAACGTGGAGTAGAATAGCACAGAGCAGGTCTGTTTGAAACACGCTCTAGGAAAGGCATGGTTATTGGAATGCTTAAGGCAGTAATCGAATTATCAAAATATATATTAGCAATTAATATTTTATTGTATACAATAATCAGCTATATCGTTCTAAGACGTGACGACAGGGAACGCAGGAGGTATGTTTTTATTCTTCAGTACATTATGATTTTTATAAATCATATGACAGGGAGTCTGGTTTTGTTATCTTCAAGAAAGGACTTTACATATCTTTTCCTGCCCCTGTTTCAGGTGATAACAGTGTTTGCGTTTTTGGTGCTGATGCGTGTAATCTACCCAAAGGCAGACAGGCTTATACAAAATCACATTGCACTGCTTTTGTCTATAAGCTTTGTAATATTGACGAGACTGTCGATTACGCGTTCCATACGTCAGTTTACAATCATAGCTATTTCACTTGTGGCAGCACTTGTAATTCCTGCATTTATGAAATATATTCGTGCGTTAAAAGGCTGTTATCTGATATTTGCAGCAACTGGCATATTGATACTTGGAGTAGTACTTATAAGCGGTAGTGTTACAAACGGATCCAAGCTGTCATTCTCCATTATGGGAATATCCTTTCAGCCATCCGAATTTGTGAAAATTCTTTATGTATTATTTATCGCAGCATTCCTTTCAAAGACAGAGAAGTTCAGTCATATCATATTCTCAGCAGTACTGGCAGCAGTTCATGTCTTGTTCCTTGTCGCATCAAAGGACTTGGGAAGCGCTCTTATATATTTTATAACATATATTATACTTTTGTTTACAGCAACACGCAAATTAAAATATCTGATATTGGGATTGGCAGGCGGTTCAGCTGCAGCATATGCATCTTATTTTTTATTCTCCCATGTGCGTGTGCGCGTTGCAGCATGGCTGGATCCATGGAATGATATCAATGCCACTGGCTATCAGATAGCCCAGTCTTTGTTTGGAATTGGAACAGGTGGCTGGTTCGGCATGGGAGTTGATGCTGGCACACCAGGCTCTATTCCTTATGTGGAACAGGACTTTATATTCTCTGCAATTTGTGAAGAATTTGGTGTGATATTTGGCATCTGCCTGATCGCAGTGTGTGTCAATTTGTTTCTGGAAATTGTGCATGTTGCACATTCCTGCTATGATGTTTTTATGAAGTATGCAACCTTCGGACTTGGAATTATCTACATTGTACAGCTTTTCCTGACAATAGGCGGAAACAGTAAGTTCATACCACTTACAGGCGTAACACTGCCACTGGTTAGCTACGGAGGGAGTTCTGTGCTTGCATCCCTAATAATGTTTTCGGTTATTCAGGGATTCTATATAAACAACGATTTGTATGTTGAAGATGGATATAGTGAAAATGATATCACTTATGGAAATGACGGTTATTCTGATAATGTTTACTATAATTATGCACTACAAATTATCCCGAAACTTCATATGAATGTTATTGCTGGCTGTTTTGCCGCATTATTTGCTGCTATCAGCGGATATCTTGTACACTTTGTTTATTATGACAGTTCACAGGTCATTAACAATTCTTATAATGTAAAACGACAGGACATTCTGGCAGAACAGACAATACGAGGTGATATTATGTCTGCGGATGGGCAGGTGCTGGCAACGACACTTGCAAATACAGATGAACGTTTTTATCCATACAATGATATTTTTTCCCATGCTATAGGCTATGCTTCCCATGGAAGAATGGGGGTTGAGCAGAGTGCGAACATGTATCTTGTATCATCAAATATTTCCCTGAATAACAAGCTTGCGGATGACTTAGCAAATGAAAAACACATGGGGAATACTGTCATAACTACTTATGATGCAAGATTACAGAAAATTGCATATGATGCACTTGGCGTATATGATGGAGCAGTTATTATTACTGAGCCATCCTCTGGAAAAATACTGGCTATGGTATCGAAACCTGATTTTGATCCAAATGCAATTGCCGATATCTGGGACAGTATTGTTGCAGATGATACAAGCTCTGTGCTGCTTAACAGAGCTACACAGGGATTATATCCGCCAGGCTCAACCTTTAAAATCCTTATGGCACTTGAATATATAAAAGAAAATCCAGAAAGTTTTCGGGACTACCGATTTCAATGTAACGGCAGATATGCAAATGGCAATACTACAATTCAGTGTTTTCATGGTATGAATCATGGAGATGTCGACTTAAAAAAATCTTTTGCCAAATCCTGCAATGCCTCCTTTGTCAATATTGGGATGCTCATTGACAGACAAAAATTTGAACAAACTTTACTGGAGTTATATTTTAACCGGGAGATTCCAGTAAATTTTCCGATAAAAACAAGCAGTATTTCCGATAAAATACGAACTCATGACAACGCCATGATTCAGACAGCCATCGGACAGGGAGAAACCCAGATGACCCCGATTCAGCTTGCCATGATTACTGCCATGATAGCAAACCATGGTGAAATGATGGCTCCTTATATGATTGAGCGCATTGAAACTGCAGATGGAGATATCATCAAGAATTACACACCGACATCATTGGGACAACTTATCACAAGTGAGGAAGCGGATACTCTGCAGGATATGATGTCATCAGTAGTCGGAGAGGGGACGGGAACCCGTCTTAATAGTACATCATACAATGCAGCTGGTAAAACGGGATCAGCTGAATACAATTCATCCTCTGATTCGCATGCATGGTTTACAGGCTACACATATGATACGGAAAGGCCGATCCAAATTACCATTATTATGGAAGGCGCTGGATCGGGTGGAGAATACGCTGTACCAGTAGCGAGAAGAATATTAGACCAATATTACAGTGAAAATTCGTAAAAATTTCATTTTTATATAAAAAATATAAGATTTCTTTGTATTTTTTTGTAAAAAGGTGTATATTATTATTAGGTGTAATTTGTGTATTGTCAAATTACTTATATCAATATAGAAGGAGGTCGAAAAATGCTTAATCGCTTATTCGGAAATTATTTAGTAGAAAAACAGCTGCTAACACAGAACCAGCTTGATGATCTGCTCCCTGTCCCGAAAGATTTTAAGGCTGAAGTAGAAACAATAGCAGTTATCAATAAAGTTATTACATC
>JAIECJ010000226.1 GCA_029068555.1 Lachnospiraceae bacterium | reverse complement strand
GTTCCAGTAACATATTCTTTAACAGGAACTGCAAATTCAGTATCTAATCCTTGAGGTGTGTGTTCTGAGCCATGAAATAGTACCATTGGCGGGGCAGCTAATGGTAATTTTTCGTTTGCAACTCTACGAAAGAGTTGACCGAAGCACTTAATATACTCTATTTCATAGTCATTTTTAAGAACATCTTTCCGAACAGATAAAAGATACATCATCGGAACGTCTACAAGCGTTACATCCATATCCTCTATAAAGGACATAATGCTTTTCCCCTCCATCAATGTTTTCATAT
The DNA here is from genome assembly GCA_029068555.1 of Lachnospiraceae bacterium. Lineage (GTDB taxonomy): Bacteria > Bacillota > Clostridia > Lachnospirales > Lachnospiraceae > COE1. Next base: position 2,048 of record JAIECJ010000226.1, on the reverse strand, counting down.
CAGTATTTATTTGCAATAAGGTATCATGTGTATTTCGAACTTGCCACTCTAATTCCTGTTTCTTTTTGGAAAGAGCGGTGTAGATCTGTTCCTCTAAACTGTCAGATTTCAAAATATCACCAATCTCATCCAAAGAAAAATGATAGGCTTTCAAGCGGTTGATAAAAAGCATTGTTTTCAATTGCTCTATGGCATAATACCGATAACCGTTTTCTGGATTCACTTCACTTGGGAGCAATAACCCAATTTCTGCATAATAGCGAAGTGTTTTCGTTGATACTCTGCATATATTTGAAAATTCTCCGATAGATAACATACATTTATTCATCTCCTTTCAGCATCCCTATTTTACACATTCCCCTAAGGGTAAAGTCAAGGCTACATTTTAGCAAGTCCATTTTTGAGTTATCTGCTTTATCTTCCTCGATGTTTTGCTTTTTTCTTTTTTTGCCGTAATGCAAACTGACGCTCCTTTTCAGCTTCTCGCTGTTCCCGGCTTTGTGTTTTTCGCTCAATCTTATTTTGCTCGTGTTGGAGTTTCAATGCTTGCTGTGCTTTTGTGCCAATTCCCTTATTTTCTAATTGACTGTTGATTTCTCGCTGCATTCTCTTGGGATTTATCTTACGTTCGATGGCTCTGTCTGTTTTAACAGGCGGGCTGAATCTCAGCATATGCCAGTTTTTAAGCAGAAAGTCATATACCTCGTAATCCTTTGGTTCTGCACCAAATGTTATTTTACAGACCTCATATTTATCATCATCAAAACGCTCATACAACCCTATCCAAAATGGATTTTCATGCAAAATAGTCAAGCTGCTTTTATAAGACATATTATCAGCTTTCCCTATACTGGTGTTCAAATGTATTGAGCCACTCTAAGAGGGCATGATAAAGAAGATGCTGCTGCTCAAAAATTGCTTTCCCGACAAGAGGAATATCTGCATAGTTGGCGGCATATTCATCATTTAGCTTTGCAGAAGCGGTAATATTGCCCCGCAATTTAGATACCAAATCTAATGCCTTTTCTTTATCCATTTTGTTTAAGTTCGTAATAACAACATTGAAATCAAACAATAGCGGGACTGGCTCATCAGCATAGGTGTTCATTAACTGCTCAAAATAAGACCGTCCCTTTTCTGTAATCGAATATACGGCTTTGTCTGCAAATCTATCACCTTTGACAATATCACTTTGAAGATAACCTTTTTCATTGAGTTGTATAACCTTTCGATAAATAGACGGTACGCTTATTTTTGTCCATCTTGAAAAATGATGATAGTCCACATCTTTCTGAATATCGTATGCACTTTGTGGCTTCTCTAACACGATGCCAAGTATCACTAAGTCTATGGATGACATAACTATACCTCCTTTTACTATTATCAATAGTACTATTGATAATAGTAAAAATCAAGAGGATAGTATAAGTTTTGATTATTTATTCCATCATCATTTACCATCATTTTATTATGTTCTCCAATCTAGCACTTATAGTTCCTATTTATAGAGATTCTATCTCGTTTAATGAGAACTTCTATCTCTGTAAAATGGAACATATTAAACTGATGAGCAGCTTGAAACCGCACTAAGTTCCAAACTGCTGAAACCTGTAAATTCTGATAAGATAAAGAAACACAGATAAGTCGCATTTTGGAAAAATCCAAAAGTTTAGATTTTACACACAATGCCTACGCTGGCGGACTTCTCCTTTTTTCCGTTACAATTCACACCAACGCCAGTTTTCATCAGCTTATAAGTTATTGAGGTGTGAATTATAACAGATTTTGCACACAAAATGCTAAAAGGCAAGCATTTTGGCGCATGATTCCCACTACTTTGGCGTAGGTGTGAACAGTAACTTTTTTCCTATTTTTCCAATTAATAATTAAAAAATCATGCTTGACAGCAATCTCCGCATAATCTATACTGTAGAAAAAGAGATGGGTTTTTTGCCAAGTAAAATCTTATGATTCGAAAGGGTTGCTCGTTTCTTTTTTTATGTCCATAATGTCATAAAGATACATTTTTCCGTCTGCATCGTGCCGTA
>JAIECJ010000225.1 GCA_029068555.1 Lachnospiraceae bacterium | reverse complement strand
ATAAGGCGATTTTCAAAGCGTTTAATATGAAAGCCCCTGTCCCCTCCTCGTTATAATTCAATGCGGAATTTAGGTTAATAATTAATATGCTTAAAAAATGACTGGATAATGAAAATAAAATAGACAAAAGATGGCATAAATTTGTATTTGCTATAATTTACTTGACTTATAATTCTTACGGGTGTAATATTTATAACAAATATTCAGTCTTGATTGGAGGATCATTTATGACAAAGAGGAAAACAAGGAGCAGGAAGGATGAAAAATGGTTCTTGTGGATTGTTAAAAGCTTCTTGATAGCAATTACATTTGGCATGGTGGTATATATGTTGATTTTAACTAAACAGGAAAGTAATCTAACGAAATCGGATGAATTGCTTGTTACCTATATGCGTTACATTCAAGAAAAAAAATATGATGAAATGTATCAGTTGATTGATGTAGAAGCCTCCGGGCAAATTAGCGAGGAAGATTTTATCAAGCGTAATTCTTCCATTTATGAAGGGATTGGAATACAAAATATGGCTGTCACGATTATTTCCAGCGATACGGAAACACCCTTCGGGCATACCTTTATGCCATTTGGCAATAAGAATAAAGAAGAAACAAATGTGGTGAAGTACCGGACGGATTTTGACACAGTGGCTGGGAAAATCAGCTTTGAGAACGAAGCGTTTTTTCTAAAAACCGAAGATACATACAAACTGGTATGGATGGATTCTCTGATTTATCCGGAGTTATCGAAAACGGATAAAGTACGAGTGTCAGTTACGCAGGCAAAGAGGGGAGAAATATTAGACAGGAATGGGTGTGTCCTTGCAGGGAAAGGTACTGCATCTTCTGTGGGGATTGTGCCGGGAAGATTAGAAAATCAGGATGATTCTTTAAAGCAGATTGCGGAACTGTTGGATATGAAGCCGGAAGAGATAGAGAAGAAATTATCGGCAAAATGGGTAAAGGATGATTCCTTTGTTCCGGTCAAAACCCTGCGAAAAGTGGCAGAAATAGAATTGATGTCATTAGAGCCGGATGAAGAAGTGCTAAAAGAGCATGAAAGGCAACAGCGGTTGTTGGAGATACCGGGGATTATGATTTCTGATACGGAAGTAAGATCATATCCCTTAAAAGATGCGGCGGCGCATCTGGTTGGTTATGTTCAGAATGTGACAGCGGAGGATTTGGAAAAACACGCAGGGGAAGGTTATACGGCAAACAGCGTGATTGGAAGAAGCGGAGCAGAGGGATTGTTTGAAAAAGAATTAAAGGGGCAGAATGGGTGTCGTATTTATATTGTGGACTCGGATGGGAACGAAAAAGAGGAGCTTGCCTACCGAATAGTAGAAAATGGGAAAGACATAAAACTGACAATAGATTCTGAACTCCAAAAGGCTTTATATGAACAATTTCAAAGTGATAAAAGCTGTTCGGTAGCGATGAATCCGTATACAGGGGAAGTGCTGGCATTGGTAAGTACGCCCTCTTATGATAACAATGATTTTATCATGGGATTGTCCAGCGAAAAATGGGCAGCATTGAACGAGGATGAAAACAAACCAATGTATAACCGTTTCCGGCAGGTATGGTGTCCGGGTTCTACCTTTAAACCGATTACTGCGGCAATCGGTTTGAAGTCAGGGGCGATTGATCCCAATGAAGATTATGGAAATGTAGGATTAAGCTGGCAGAAGGACGCTTCATGGGGTTCGTATCATGTAACAACCCTCCACGCTTATAATCCGGTTGTTTTGGAAAATGCTATCATTTATTCCGATAATATTTACTTTGCAAAGGCAGCATTGAAAATTGGTGCAGAGGAAATGAAAGATTCTCTGCTGCGTTTAGGCTTTCAGGAAGAATTACCATTTGAAATTGTAATGGCTAAGTCGCAATATTCTAATACGGAAAATATTGAAACGGAAATACAACTGGCAGACAGCGGATACGGACAGGGACAGATTTTAATCAACCCATTGCACATGGCTTGTATTTATACAGCTTTTTGCAATGAGGGAAATATAATAAAGCCTCATCTGCTATATAGTCAGGAAACGAAAACCGAATATTGGATTCCAAATGCTTTTTCAGTGGATCATACAAACATCGTATTAGAAGGGTTGAAAAAAGTAGTGAATGATTCTCATGGAACGGGATATGCGGCACACAGGGAAGATATTCTGCTGGCAGGAAAAACTGGAACAGCAGAAATCAAGGTATCGAAAGAGGACACCTCCGGTACGGAATTAGGATGGTTTGCCATTTTTACACCAGAAAGAACGGAGGAAAATCCGGTTTTGATTGTAAGCATGGTTGAAGATGTAAAAGGGAGAGGAGGAAGCGGTTATGTTGTTGGAAAAGACAAACAGGTTTTGGAAAGCTGGCTTAATCGAAAGGAATAAAAAAACTCTTTTATTTGCAATGATAATATTGATATTGCCGATAATGACAGGGGGCAGCGATGAAACACCGGAGGTATCAGATATTGAGATAACGTGGCAAGACGGTGAAGTATATTCCTCCGATGATAATGCTTCCGTTGATGTACAGCACATGGAGGAGCTTCTTAGTGATATTTATGATGAAGCTGTGGTTACGAATACATTAGGAAGTTTGGATATTATGCGGCGCATGGTTGCAAGGCTTGGTGAAAATGGTTATGTGGCTGTTGATAGTGGAAATCAGGTTGACATGACACAGGCAGAGCAGGCGGTTGATTTTTGTAAAGCAGTAGATGAAAAAAAGATGGATGAATTGACAATTATAGTGGTTATGGAGATGGGGATTCGTAAATTTGATTTGAAAACAGAGGACGGTAGTGTAAATATTGTCAGAGGATATTACCAATATGACCAGAATGGCAGTTTGCAGAACAGAAGTACGGTAAGCTACCCGGCGGACTTCTGGCAGTATACAGAGGAAGGATATTTAATCTTTAAGGGCAGTTATTTTTCAAATGAAAGTTATATATTGACGTTAAGCGGCACACCGGAACATACGATGCTTCGGATTTTGCCTTTGGATGAAAAGTGCAGGGAGTATAACAGAAAGTATATCCTGCCAGTTGGTTATGAACAAAACAACCTATTTCTCTGTAATTGGAGCGAGGATGATTTTGGGGATTTGGACTTTTACGATTTATTTGATAGGTTCTATCCGATGATGCACAGCCAGCCAGTGCCTTATATGGCGGATGAAAATTTAGGAGTTGGAGCTGTTTATCAAGTACCGGAAGAACTATTTGAAGATGTGATCGGGGCATATTTCAATATAGGCTGTGAAACGCTCCGTTCTAAAACAACATATATTTTAGAGCTTGCCGCCTATGAATACAGACCACGAGGTTTTTACGAGGCGGAATATCCAGATATTGCATATCCGGAAGTAGTAAGTTATACGCAGAACGAGGATGGGACAGTTACGCTTCATATCAATGCAGTATATCCCAATGGAAATATGTTTAAGGAGTTTTCACACATAACCGTAATCCGTTCATTAAGTGAGGACAGTTTTCAGTATGTGTCGAATGAGATAGTCTTACCAGAAGGAGACCATGAGATTTGGTGGCATTCAAATCGGTTGACGGAGGAAGAATGGAAAGAGGTTTATGGAGGGGACGGATCGTGAAGGATGTGAAGTGGCTGTTAAAAAATTGGGGAGTGTTTCTCCTGATATTGCTTATAGCGGTAATTGTGGGAAGTTTTATGAGGGTACGATGGAGTGAAAGCCCAAAAGAGGTTTCAGAAGTTGTGTGGGAGCCACCAGTAGAGATTGTAAGCGATGATATTGCGGAAACAAGTGCGGAAGAAGACGAAACGGAAGCGGATTTATGGTTTCTTCCACAGGCGGAGTATTGTCTGATAACCGATACAGAAAAAGAAGAACTTAAATCTATGGCGTTGACAGCCGCAGGGCAGGTAAAAGAAGCATATAAGGATATAGAAATAACAGATGAGTTGTCCTATGGCTCAAACATCAAAGAGTTTACAAAAGAACAGTGCAGAGAAGTAGTTTCTCTTCTTGGAAACGCAGGATATGTCAGCGTTACAGAAGATACCAATATGGAGAACTATGGGAAAATCGAAGATTTCTATGCTGCATATAGGGAAAAGCGTGATGCGATGGTTACAATATTTGATGTAAACAGGGACGGACTTCTTAGCGTGATTACTTTTATATATCGGGAAAGTGAATTGCAGACATATTATGTAGGAATCGGCTGGCAGAAGGGAGGGATACCGGAAGTCAGGAATACGTTAGTCAGCGATATAGCTGAAATCAAATTGACAGAGAAGGGCTATTTCATTTATGCCCATGAAATTGTGATACCTCATTCCAGTTTGCGCCAATATTATCGGGTAAAGCCGCTTTCTGATAAATGCCGGGAATTAACTGCAAAATATGTATATGGGTTGAGCTATGTAAATTACAATGTCCTTGTGACAAACTGGAATAGTAATAATGTAGAAGATATTCTGATGCCTTGTATGTTTGAAGATATATACCGGATATACACCGGGGAAAATTTAAGGACAGAAAACTGGAGAATACCTGCGGACACATACGAAAAAATAATGACTACATATTTTCCAGTATCAATAGAACAGTTACGGGAAAAATGCGGCTATGATGAGGATAGCAACAGCTATGAGTATGAAATGATATTTGCAAGCCCGTATCCACCGTTTGGAGAAGTTGTTGATTATTCAGAAAATGCAGATGGAACAATTACGCTTATTGTTGACGGGGTATGGGCAGATTACAATTCTGACCTTGCTTTTACCAATACAATCGTGGTACAGCCATTTGGGGACGGCACATTCAGGTATTTATCCAATACGATAGAACAGAAGGAATTAGAAGTGCCAAAGGGAGGAAGATGATAAAGGGATGATGAAGTTAAAGAAGAAGGTAATCCTTGTGGCTTATGTGATGATGTGTGTTGCCTTGTTATGTGCCTGTAACAATAACGGAAATATGAAAAATGAATATGCTGGCAAAACCGGAGAAAATGAACAAAAGGAATATACAGAAAGTACAGACGAGGAAGCAGACACAGACAGGCAAATAGAAAAAGGCTATGATCTTCCGATAGATGCCCGTCAACGGGAAGAAGCGGAAGAAGATTGCAAAGAAATGATGGGGCTTATATCGGAGCTATATAAAAACGCAGATAAAGGTTGTGCGTCCAATGTTGTCATTGCGGATGAAGTCATAGATCAGATGGTGGAAAAGCTGAAAGCCACCGGATGCCCGGTCACAATAACGGAAATATATTCAAATATGGAAAATCACAAGAAACTGGAAGAATTTTTAAATGCTTCCTTAGCAGGCAACAGCGGTTCAGCGATTGTTTATGAAATACATTCTGATGGCGGCATCGGGAGATATAAGTATTCTTATGACGGAAAGGATATGTATGTTTTATCAGCAAAAGCCGCATGGAGTGATGATAATAAGCCTGTAATGACATATATTTCCTATGCCCGGATTAAAGAATGGAGATTTACGGATAAAGGATGGTTCTGCTATGAGTTATGCGTACCGGAATACCCAGAAGTTACGGAAATGGTGGATGGGAGCTGCATGGTCAGAGTAAAGCCCATTACAGAGGAAAACAGGGAAATGTCGGAAAAGTGTGTGCTTGGATTAGCCTATCAGGGAAATAATCTTTTATGTTCTGACTGGGATGCAGACCATATGGAACATTTGGATTATAATGGGATGTATGAGTATTTATATGCAATGAAATATCAGGAGCAGTTTCCTTCGGAGGATTATCCGGACGGGATACCAAAAGATGAGTTTGAGCGCCTGATTATGGAATATCTTCCGATAACAGCAGAGGAAATACAGAAGTATGCGACATTTGACAAAGAAAAACAGACTTATGTATGGGTAAGTCTTGGTTGTTTTAACTATGCCCCTACCTATTTTGGAACTTCCTTTCCAGAGATTACGGATATTAGAGAAAACAAAGACGGGACAGTTACTTTAACTATGGATGCAGTGTGTAGCATGATTTTATGTGACGATGCAGTGATAACACATGAGCTTACGGTGCGGTTTTCAGAAGATGGCAGTTTTCAGTATTTGGGAAACAAAATTCTTTATGATGGGAATTCAAATATACCGGAATATCAATACCGGATTGTCAGACAGTAATTAGGGAAAATATTCAGTATTCAAAGAAGACGGGACGTGGAACGATGAAAAAGTCAATGAAAGATAATACAATAGGTTCTTCGGGGATGTTTAATAATGTTGGTGCGGTTGCTTTTCGGGATGTAAATAATGATGGGAAGGAAGATATCATTATTATATGCTATTACTTTTCTGGAGCAGGGCCGACAGGCATGGTTCCACGTCCGGATATCAGAATATTTTTAGCCGGAGAAAATGAATTTCATCTCGCAGAGGATATGATGGCAGATGTTGAACAGAATATGGTTGAAAAAGATATGACTATCGAATCTATTTGTAATTACTTGAAAAATAATAACTAAATCATGGAAGAAATAATGCTCTCTTTTAAGTAATTGTATTTTTACATGGACTACTTAAAAGGGAGCATTGTTTTGTGTAATGGATAGCTGTGAATTAAGCTTTTTACTGTTTCCATATACCCATATCGGATAGGATGGAAAGGGAGATTTCTGATGCTTTACTGCCTGTGGCATTTTCGGCAGCTTGGATGTTGGTGGCAAAAAAGTATGTGTTGCCAGCAGTTTCAATATAGCCTACAAACCAGCCATTTACATCTTGACCGTCTACACGTCCGGTTCCGGTTTTTCCATAAAAGTTTTTGCCTTCTGAAGAAAACAAGCAAATGGCATGTTTTACGGCTTTTACATTTTCCGGGGCAAAGTCAAAGTTATTGTTGTAGAGAGCTGTTAAAAGTTCAATCTGCTCTACCGGGGAAATTTTTAGCGTCCCTTGCATCCAGTATGAGGAAAGGTTTGCACTTATATTTTCGTTTCCGTATCCGATTTTTTGGATATAACCCTGAATGGCGGATGAACCAATCTGCTTATCTATTTCCTCGAAATACCAGTTGACCGAGGATTGCATTGCAGAATACAAATCCTGATTAGCATTCCATGCTTCAAATGGATAGTCAGCTCCGTTCCATGCCATGAAAGAATCGTCTGGTGCAATCACGCCTTCTTCCAGTCCAAACAGCGCATCATAGATTTTGTAAGTAGAATTTGGCGCTGTCCTTAAAGTGGCTTGTTCCATATCATAGATATTCCATGTATCGCCGTTTAAATCATATAGTACAAAGCTGCCCTCATATCCGCTGAAATGGGCAGACAGGTCAATCGTGGAAATCCTGTCAGCAGGAATACTCCACTGATACCGACTCTGCTCTGCGGCATAGGTGGAGAACATCGGAGTAATCCCCAAAAGTATGACTGCAATAAGGGCAAAAATTCCGGTTCCCTTTATTTTTTTCCAGACAGACGGTTTTTTGTAAGAGGAAATATTGATAATTCTCTTCTGCATTTGTTTCATAGTCCCACTGATCCCAGCAGTAAAAGGGAATGGTGTGAGGGAAACTTTTTCTGCAAAGTTTATCAGGGTATTCCCATAATCTTCATAATCGCTTTCGTTCAGGAGTTTCAGCACAGAAGTATCACAGGCAACTTCCCTGTCATTACGCATTTCTTTTAGCGCAAACCATACCAAAGGGTTAAACCAGTACAGAACGCCGAAGAGATTCATAAGGAAACTTGCAATGGCATCCTTATGTTTGTAATGCTGTAATTCATGTAACAGCATATACCGTATATCCGTAGTATTGGAACATCCGTCAGATATTCCTTTATACCCTCTGGGGCACGCGTGTTTTTTTGCAGTCATATTAAAATCCGAAATCAAGTGGATTGGCAGATAAATACATGGTCTGAATAATCCTGCAATGACAGGGGATTTCAAAAACGCGGTGCTATAAACGGGGATGTTCCTTTTTATGTTCATCTCGTTTAAACAGTTGTTGTATACTATACGAACCTCTCTGTTTTGCAACGGAAGAGAGGATTTTTTCATAGAGTAAAAGCGTGATCTTGATTTTGCCACCAATAACAGCATTGCAAGGATTCCGACGAACCATATTCCAAACAGTATAAGTCCGATAATGGATGGCGTTTTGCTACTGACGGACAGCGCAAAGTCATTGATCTGTTTTGCGGCGTCGGGCGTATTCGCATTTGCCGCTGTCTCTGTAAGGGGTTCCATATTTGATGCCGCTGCATTTTTCAACTTATCAAGCCACAAAAGAACCTGTGAAAACCGGATCGGACGGACAGGCAGAAATGGAACCGCCAAAAGCCCAAGCAGCAGAAACCATAAATTATATTGCATCCGGCTGGTCAGGTGGTTCTTCAGTGCCCGTTTTGTAATGAGAAGTATGCCTGTGACAGCGCATATTAAAATATTGCATAGAAAAAAACGTATTCCAAAATCCGCCATGTTAATTCCTCCTTTTTGTCCCTTTGAGGAGAAGCGAGTGCAGGGCATCTATCTCCGATTCCGAGAGTTTATCATCTTCAATATAGGCAGAAAGCATTGCGGTAATGTCTCCATTGTAATAACGCTCAAGGAAAGAATGGCTTTCCTGCCCAATATATTCCTTTTCTTCTATCAGAGGTGTGTAAACGAATACCCTGCTTTGTTTTTCATAGGAAAGAGCGCCCTTCGTCACAAGACGTTTAATCAAAGTCTGTATTGTTTTGGGACTCCATTTGGTCGTCTGTGTTAATCTGTCCGTTATCTCATTGGTGCTGATTGGTGCGTGTTTCCATATGACTTTCATCACTTCAAATTCTGTTTCTGAAATCTGTGGCAATGCTTTCATTTTGAACCCTCCTAAATTCTTACGCCTGTAATACACATTATAGTGTATAGAATACGAAATGTCAATTTAGCTTTATGACACGGAGTGGCAGTAAAGCTATGAGCAAGTAGCGAGAGCGGAGAGGCTGCCCCGCTTTATCAGGAATTGCAAATTTTCGATTTTATTCAGAAACTTCTTGGCATTAAATCTCACAAGTGTAATAATTAAAATATTACACTTATGAGAAATAGAGAAATTGCTTTGGCAAAAGATATGATTTTATCAGTACCAGAAGTGGAGTGTGCGGACAATTTATTTTTTGCAACGCAGGCAAAGACGCTGAATGAAGGAATGGACGGGGAATTAGAGGGCTTCATCAAAGAGCATAAGGAAGCAAGACTGATTATCATTGACACGCTCCAAAAAGTGCGTGAGGTCGGCGGGGACAGGTACAGCTATTCCAGTGACTATGAGATTGTGACAAAGTTAAAATCATTCAGTGATAAATACGGTGTCTGCCTGTTGGTGGTTCATCATACCCGCAAGTTGGAGTCCGAGGACAGCTTCGATATGATTTCCGGCACAAACGGGCTTCTCGGTGCGGCAGACGGGGCGTTTATCATGCACAAGAAAAAGCGCACGGACAACACGGCGGTCATGGATATTGTGGGGCGTGACCAGCCCGATCAAGAACTGACAATCGAATTTGACCGGGAACAGTGTATTTGGAAATTTCAGAAAGCGGAAACGGAACTTTGGAAACAGCCGCCCAACCCATTACTTGAAGCAATCAACGAATTTCTGACAGAGGAAATGCAGGAGTGGGAGGGGACGGCAACGGAACTTCTGAAACAGTTGCCGGATATGCAGTTATCGGCGAATGTGCTTTCCCGAAGATTAAATGTAGTGAACAGCCAGCTGCTTAATGATTACGGCATTTTCTACGACAATAAGCGGGGGCATGAGAGAAAAATTATTCTGAAACGGCTAGAGCCGAAAGAGTAAAGTGCGACGATATGCGTCGGTTGCGACGGTATTTTTGATAGCGGGGCGGTATAGAAAATACCGACGC
>JAIECJ010000224.1 GCA_029068555.1 Lachnospiraceae bacterium | reverse complement strand
CTGTCAAATTGTAAAAGATATGCACGAGTGGCAGATATGTCATTTGGCAATGGCAGTTCCGATTGCAGATGCTTATTATGAGGCAGATAATCCTGAGAAAGCGGGAGAAGAAAAAAATTTTAATTTGAAAAAACAGTCGCTTTTTTGTAAAATATTGGTTATACTGAAAGAGCGAATAAATATAATGAAGAAACATCAGGGAATGAAGCGGAGAGGAGGCGCGGGTACGTGCTAGAATTAAAGGATATATCCTACCACGTTGAGGAAGGAAATGGTAAGGATATATTGAATCATATTGACTTAAAAATAGATGACCGATTTACAGCGATCACCGGACCAAACGGGGGCGGAAAATCGACCCTTGCCAGGATGATTGCCGGAATCATACAGCCGACGGGAGGACGGATTTTTTTTGAAGGGCAGGATATCACGGAGTTGTCCATTACAGAGCGGGCAAATTTAGGTATCAGCTTTGCTTTTCAGCAGCCAGTCCGGTTTAAGGGAATCACGGTGCTTGACCTTATCCGGCTGTCAGCAAGAGAGAAACTCAGCGTAGAGGGCGCATGTAAGTATCTTTCAGAAGTAGGACTCTGTGCGCGGGATTATATCAACCGGGAGGTAAACGCCAGTTTGTCCGGCGGGGAGCTGAAGCGGATTGAGATTGCGACTGTCATTGCCAGAGGCATGAAGCTGTCTGTGTTTGACGAGCCGGAGGCGGGCATTGATCTGTGGAGTTTTCAGAATCTCATCAAGGTATTTGAGAAGATGCATGACAAGACGCAGGGGAATATTGTAATTATTTCGCATCAGGAGCGCATTCTCGACATTGCGGACAAAATCGTAGTGATTGCAAACGGCGAAATACAGGATATGGGGACAAAGGAGGAGATACTGCCAGGGCTGTTGAACGGCAATTTAGCATGCAGACATAATGTGGGAGGGTGTATACATGGATGAGATTCAGAAAACATTGCTGATGCAGGTGGCAGATTTGCACGAAGTGCCTGCAGGCGCCTACAATATCCGCTCTAACGGTGAGTCGGCAGGAAGGCAGTCCACAGAGCATATCGAGATTGTTCCAAAGGAAGATAAGCCAGGGATCGATATTTTTATCAAACCCGGCACCAAAAAGGAAAGTGTGCATATTCCTGTGCTGATGACACAAACTGGACTCAAAGAGCTGGTGTACAATGATTTTCATATTGGCGAAGACTGCGATGTCACGATTGTGGCAGGCTGCGGTATCCACAATGGCGGCGATAAGACGAGTGAGCACAGCGGTATTCATTCCTTTTTTATCGGTAAAAACTCCAAAGTGCGGTATGTGGAGAAACATTACGGATCGGGCGAAGGCACTGGCGAGCGTGTGATGAATCCAGAGACAATCGTCAATCTGGATGAAGACAGCTATATGGAGATGGACACAGTACAAATCAGAGGTGTGGACTCCACGGACAGAGTTACAAGGGCGAAGCTTGGAAGGGGTGCCCAGCTTGTCATTAAGGAAAAGCTTATGACGCATGGAAAACAGAAGGCAACGACGAATTTTTATGTGGATTTGGACGGTGAGGACTCTAGCACAAACGTGATTTCGCGTTCCGTGGCAAAGGATTCATCTGAGCAGACTTTTTATTCGCATATCAATGGAAATAACAAGTGTGCAGGGCATTCCGAGTGCGATGCGATTATTATGGACAATGCAGTGGTGCGGGCGATACCGGAGATCACAGCAAACAATATCGACGCAAGTCTGATTCATGAGGCGGCAATCGGAAAAATAGCGGGTGAGCAGCTGATTAAGCTGATGACACTGGGACTGACAGAGGCGGAGGCAGAGGAGCAGATTGTAAACGGTTTTTTGAAATAGCCTGTTATGCACGCAATGAGACAGAAGTACGATAGCATCAGTGTTGCAGGAGATGTTAAAAATCGTAATATAAAATGAAAAACAAAGGAAAGCGAGGTAGTATTATGGAAGTAATCAAGTGTATCGAGACAAGGAGAAGTATCAGAAAGTTCAAGGCAGAGCAGGTGCCGCACGAGGTAATGCAGGAAATCGTGTCGGCGGCATCCTTTGCACCATCATGGAAAAATACGCAGGTGACAAGGTATGTGGTGGTTGAAAATGCGGACATCAAGTCAAAAATTGCGGAGGAGGCAACGCTTGGATTTGAGCACAATAACGGTATCATCAAGGACTGTGCGGCACTCGTCGTAGTCAACATGGTACATGGCAGAAGTGGTTTTGAAAGGGATGGTTCCTATACGACATCGAAAGAAGACCGCTGGGAAGTGTTTGACGCAGGACTTGCGACACAGACCTTCTGTCTTGCCGCCCACGATAAAGGGGTAGGCGCTGTTATTCTTGGGATCTTTGACGAGGCGAAAGTTGCTGAAATTATTGGTATTGAGGAAGGACAGAAAGTTGCTGCGCTCGTGGCTGTAGGCTATGCGGACGAGGAACCGGCCGCACCAAAGAGAAAGAGTGTGGATGAACTGGTGAAGTTTGTGTAAAGAGGACGGATTATGAAAAGGACAATTTGGTGCATTGCATGGATTTTGTCGGGTTTGATTATGGGCGGATGCGGCGCAGGCCACGGCGGACAGCCGGATTTAGGGACAGTACAGGAGCCACAGATACCAAGTGATAAGAATAAAGATTCTGAAAATAAAGATTCAGGAAGCGAAACGATGAAAAATGAGGAGTCGGACAATGAAACTTCGGACAGTGAAACGCTGGACATATCGCAACAGGAGACAACAGGCGAAAATGCTCCGACAATCGGTATCACATCAGAGAGAAAGGAGTGGTACACAGACGATGGCGAAACCGTGCTTTTGACGGTTGATGCAGACAAAGTTGAGGCTGCAGGAGATGGCTTTGAATCGCTGAATACTGCACTGTCAGCGCAGTGGGGCGGACTTACGGGAAACTATGATGACCTGCTGCAAACAGCCGGAGAGCACTATGATTCGATGGAAGAAAAAAATTATTTTATGAGCTATCATAACAGCGAAAGTGTTGTGGTGTACAGGGTTGATAACCATGTCGCCAGCTTTTGCAGCATCTATGACGCGTATGCAGGCGGCGCGCATAATTTCTATGCCTTTGATGGTGCAACTTTCGATGTAAAAAGCGGTAAAAGGCTGCAGCTTGAGGATATTTTGAGTGATACGGATGGGTTTTATGACAAGGCTGTCAGATACATTATAGAGGAGCTGGAAGAAAATTACGGGGACGGACTTTTTCCAGAATATCAGGAGGTTGTGGAGGCGGATACATTTGGCGAGACGCCGATGTGCTGGTATTTGGACAATACAGGAATCGTGATAGAATACGGTCTGTATTCCGTTGCACCTTATGTGACAGGCGCGCCGTCCGTGACGCTGCCATATGATGTGTTTGCCGAATATCTCAAAGAGGAGTACACCAGCCCGTGCAGCAGCATTATCGCGCGCGTGAGGGAGAATGAGGATGTTTCAAGGCTGTTAGGCGAGGACGGAAAAGTGATGCTTGTGTCTGCTAATGATGAAGAATATGGGGCATCTGAATTGACAGTTGTGTCAGGAAATTCAAGCGAGTCAGCCGGAACGTTCAGTCAGTTTGTGATGGGATATGTGATAAAACGCACAGACGGGCGCAGTTTTCTGATATTTTACTGTGATTATGCATCGGATGATTATGTGACATATGTGTATGAGGTTACAGGCGGCAAAGTGAGGGCATGTGACAAACTGGATGATGTGTCTTTTGTCGGATCGTATTTAGGGGCATCTGAAAAGTTTTATCTGGGAACGGATGAACTTGGTCTGTTCATGCACTTGAATGTGTTTGGTTCCTATACAGGCAGTATGAAGTATCATTTGACAGAGGAGGGAAAACTGGTTCAGGCAGAGGAAATCTTTGTCATAGATACGCCTTTTGAACTGACAGTAGTGAAAGAACTGCCAGTGACCTTGGAGGGCGTCGAGACAACAATCCCCGCCGGCAGTGTGCTCAAGATTACAGGAACAGACAATGCGGGGACTGCGTACTTTCGGCTGGACACCGGAGAGACAGGCACAATCAGCTATGTGCGCGATAGGGAGCAGTGGCAGCTTTTGATAGACGGTGTGTCGGAGAATGAATACTTTGAGATGCTGCCGTATGCCGGATAGTGTAAAATCAAAATATTAGCCATTCTGAATTGTACGTCTGTAAATGTGAATTTATTAGATATTGATTAACCGGAAAACCTGTTCTGCGGTGGCGGACAGGTTTTCCGCTGCATTTTCGGGCGTCATTGTCTCCTGGCGTGTCTGCACATCCTGCAGGATAGGGAAAAATGCGTCAATTCCATTCAAAAATTTTCTTGTTTTATAAATCTGTACGGATATAGAACGACTGTATTTTGACCACAGGCGGAAAACAGTTACATCAATCCCTGTCCGCAACAAGTGATTTTCATTGGAAAATTGCACCGGCTGAGGTAACCTCCCGATAACCAATCAGGACAGTCCATACATATGCACATGTTTTGGGTATCATGAGCATGCCAATCATTGGAATCACGTCTGCCCAGAGTACGACCGGAATATAAAAAACAAAACTGAGCGCAATGGTCAGCCACATATATTGAAAGGCAGTGTCATTCTGCCTTTTTGTTTCCTGAAAAAATAGCATGATAATCAGCAGACCAAACAGCACAAAAGGAATGTTGCGGTAAATTCCCCATGTCAGCGGTGGATTTGCCTGCATCCATCCGTTTTGCGGACAAAGGCATAAAAGGATGCGGAGTGCGGATAAAAGATAGACGGCAGCTGTTATCCCGTTTTTTCCAGCAATGTGATAGCGGATTCGCCACACATAGTATAAAAGAATGTAAAAAATGGTCATTGTGACAGAAGTGATGAGTTTTCCGACACCGAGGGCAGCCGTAAAGTTCTCCAGCCCAGTCGTGCATAGTGCGAGCGCACGCGGAATCAGATGAAAGGAGTCGCCAAGCCCCAGCACGACCGCCATGATGCCAAACAGGCGGTACTGACTGCGTCCGCCGCTTTTGCGTATCATGATGATTCCGAGGGTGATGACGGTGATTAGGTAAATTGTGTCAAATAATGTTTCTGCGATAGCCTGCATAAGTTGTTCCTCCTATTATATTTTGATGTAAACTAATAAATAACCCGTCTGATGAGTTCCAGAACACCGCTGTCGTCATAATTTTGGCGTATTAGTGCAGAAATAATTAATGAAAAAACGATATCTACAAATTTCTGGGGGGTCAGTACATCGTCAAAAGCGTCTGGGCGGACACTCTTGTCCTTTTCTAAAATGGCGTAAAGCTCCGTCTGAATATGTTCCCAGGACTGTGCCATCAGCCGCTGTCCTTCCGCCTTAGCGTCCCCCAAAAAGTGCATGGAGTGCGAGGCGAAAAAGCCCGGATATTTTTCGCTGCCCTTTTTTATGCTGTCAAAAATCCATTGGATGCAGTCCAAAAAGCAGTCAAACTCTGTCAGGCGTTCCGAAAAGTGGAAGATGTCGCACCAGATACGTTCCACGGTGGCAGTAATCAAATCGGACTTGGATGCAAAATAGTTGTAGATGGAACCTACGGAAACCCCGCAAGCTGCGGCGACAGTCCGGATGCTGACGGCAGACCAGCCCTTTTCCGTGACCAGCTGCCAGCTCTTGTCCAATATTGCCTCCCTGGAAGTGATAATGGTATTCATACTGTGTTCCTCCTTTGATACTGAACAATGTTCATTATAGCGTTTTTGAATTTGACTGTCAAGATAGGATTTAAAAGAAAAAATGTATAAAAAAATAATTTTTTTCTTGACATATTCTGCCAGAACGTTTATTATATGTATAAATTAAAATCCAAATTAAATACCAATATGAAACTAATGACCAAGAGGAGTACATGTGTTAGGAGATTCACAGAGAGCTGCAGGTGGTGGAATTGCAGTATTCAATAAGACATGGAATGGACTTGGGAAGGTGGGAGCAAAGAGTCAGTATCGGATATGACTTGAGTAATGTCCAACGGGATTTCCGCCCGTTATCAAGGGAAAGCGCATGATGGTGCGTGTGTAGAGAGGGTGTGTTTTTTGATATGCCAAATTAGGTGGTACCGCAGAAGTTTGAGAGCTTTTGTCCTAGTAGAAATATTAGGACAGAAGCTTTTTTTATGCGCAGCCCCGTACAAAGGGAGGATGCTGCAGAAGCGGTACATGGGAACCCCATATTTTTATGTAAAGAAAGGATGATGCAGTTATGATAAAACCGACCTATGAGCAGGTAAAACCGTATGAGAACGATTACACATACATTCCGGTGTGCAAGGAGCTTCTGGCGGATGACATCACGCCGATTCTGATGCTCAGGAAACTTGCGGCGCTGGATGAACAGTACTTTTTGCTTGAAAGTGTCGAGGGAGGAAGCCTTGGCAGGTATTCGTTTCTGGGATACCATCCGAAGCTCACGGTCTCCTGCAAAGGGGGTATCACCAAGGTAAAGGAAAACGGCATGGTGCGTATCATACCGGGAACGCCAGGAGAGGCATTGCAGACAATCCTTGAATCCTATCGTTCTCCGCAGATTGAAGGGCTTCCCACCTTTACAGGGGGGCTGGTCGGATATTTTGCATATGAGATGATACAGTATGCAGAGCCGAAGCTGAGAATAAAACAAAGTGATGTCAATGACTGTGAGCTTATGCTGTTTGACAAGTTAATAGCATTTGACCATCTTCACCATAAATTGTGCTTTATTACCAATACAATGACGCAGGAGGGTGAGGCGGGGTACATAAAGGCGGTCGCGGAGCTGGAAGCATTTGTGGAAACCATACGGATTACAGACCCGATACCGTATGAGGAACCACTGCCAGCGCCGGAATTTACCTGCAATCTTTCCAAACAGGAATACTGTGCAATGGTTGAGCGGACGAAACAATATATCAAAGAGGGCGATATCTTTCAGGGCGTGATTTCAAGGCGGTTTGAGGCAGATTATGGCGGGAGCCTGCTCAATGCATACAGGGTGCTGCGCACCACCAACCCGTCGCCCTATATGTATTATATCAGACTGAAGGAAATGCAGATTGCCGGAACCTCGCCAGAGACTATGGTGAAGCTTACAAATGGAACGCTGACGACATTTCCGGTTGCCGGAACAAGAAAGCGGGGTAACGACAGGGAGGAAGATCTTGCACTGGAGAAAGAACTTCTGGCAGATGAAAAAGAGTGCGCAGAACATAATATGCTGGTTGATTTGGCGCGAAACGATATCGGAAGAATCGCGGAATACGGCAGCGTAAAAGTGGAAGATTACATGGCAGTCCATCGGTTTTCCAAGGTCATGCATATCGCAAGCACCGTCACTGGAAAGCTTGCAGCGAATAAGACCTGCGGCGATACGATAGCGGCGCTGCTTCCGGCGGGAACGCTTTCCGGGGCGCCAAAGTTTAGGGCATGCGAAATCATCGACGAGCTGGAGCCCGTGCCAAGGGGTGTATACGGCGGGGCTATAGGATATCTTGACTTTAGTGGGAATTTAGATGTATGCATCGCCATCCGAACGGCAGTCAAAAAAGGCGAAAGGGTATATGTACAGGCAGGAGCCGGAATTGTCGCAGATTCTGTGCCCGAAAACGAGTATCAGGAGTGTGCTAACAAGGCAGGCGCTGTGATTGAGGCGATTTGCAGGGTGGAAGAAGTCGTAACAGTTTAGACAGGTTTTGCATTTTGTATGGATTTTTGCCTGTAACGGTGAAGGTACCTGAACTGTTACAAGAAGTCTGTTAGGAGGGAATAAAATGATATTGCTGATTGACAATTATGATAGTTTTTCTTTTAACTTAGTGCAGATGATTGGAGAACTGCTGGGAGAAAGAAAAGAGCAGGAAGAACTTCGGGTAATCCGAAATGATGCGCTTACAGCCGGGCAGATTATGGCGTTGGATCCAACTCATATCGTCCTTTCACCGGGTCCCGGAAAACCGTCGGATGCAGGGATATGTGAGGCACTTATTAAGGAAGCATGCGGAAAAATACCGCTGCTGGGTGTCTGTCTCGGGCACCAGGCAATTTGTGAGACATTTGGCGGCAGGATTACCTATGCTCCAGAGCTGATGCACGGAAAACAGAGCATAGTGCGGGTAGACAGTAAAAGCCTGATATTTCAGGGACTTCCAGAGGAACTGGAGGTCGCAAGATATCATTCGCTGGTGGCGGATAAAAGTACAATGCCCAGAGAGCTTATAGTCACGGCGGTTGATGAAAAGGGCGTGGTGATGGCAGTGCAGCATAAAACCAGTCCGATTTACGGGCTGCAGTTTCATCCGGAGTCGATTATGACTCCATTTGGAAAAAGGATGTTAGAAAACTTTTTGAATGATTCTGGAACATCTTTAATTTAGTAGGAAATAAGTGGTATCGTTAAATTGTATATTGTAAAGTCTGGGCACTTTCAATAGAAAGAATAAGAAAGGCAGGAATAAAAATGATAATAGAAGCAACAAAAAAAATAGTGGAGAATATTGATTTGACAGCTGATGAGGCAGAGCAGGTGATGGATGAAATCATGAGCGGTGAGGCAGAACAGATAAATATGGCGTCGTTTCTCACAGCACTGCGTATGAAAGGCGAGACAATTGAAGAGATTACAGCGTTTGCAAAGGGTATGAGAAAACATGGCACGAAGGTTCCTGTCACCGGTGATGTGCTTGAAATTGTTGGAACAGGCGGCGATGAGGCGAATTCCATCAACATCAGCACAGCGGCAAGCATTGTCGCGGCAGCTGCGGGATATAAGGTGGCAAAGCATGGAAACAGAAGCGTTTCGAGTAAAAGCGGGGCAGCCGACTGTCTCGAGGCACTCGGTGTCAAGCTGGATTTGGAGCCGGAGAAAAATGCGGAGGTACTCGAAAAGGGAAATATCTGCTTTATGTTTGCACAGAAATATTATGCGGCGATGCGCTTTGTAGGACCCGTAAGAAAGGGAATCGGACTCAGGACAGTATTCAACATTCTTGGTCCGCTTGCGAATCCGGCGGGGGCAAATGCGGAGCTGATGGGTGTGTACAGCGAGGATTTAGTGGAGCCGCTGGCGCATGTGCTGAACAATCTCGGCGTGAAGCGGGCGCTGGTTGTGTATGGGCAGGACAGACTTGACGAAATTTCCATGAGCGCGCCCACAACCTGCGTGGAAGTCAGGGACGGACAATTTGAAAAATATGAGATTACGCCGGAACAGTTCGGATTCAGAAGATGCCGGAAAAGCGACCTTACAGGCGGAGACGGTTTAGAGAATGCGAAAATTACAGAACGCATATTGAAAGGCGAGTGCACGGACGCAAAGGCGGACGCGGTGATTTTAAATGCCGGTGCAGGCATTTATCTGATGGGCGGTGCTTCTTCCATTAAGGAGGGTGCAGTAATTGCACGTGAGACAATCAGGAGTGGAAAGGCATATGAGACATTGCAGAATTTTGTAAGGCTTACAAACTCATAACATGTATATATGCAGACTAGGAGAGATTACTATGATACTTGATGATTTGGCAGCTGCCGCCAGAGCAAGGGCAGCGAGAAAGAAAGAAGAAGTGCCATTTGAGGATGTGAGACAAAAGGCAGTAAAACTTGCGGCAATTGAGCGTACGTTTACGTTTCCATTTGAAAAAGCAATTGCTGGAAAGGGAATCAGTTTTATTTGCGAAGTCAAAAAAGCATCGCCGTCAAAGGGCATTATTGCAGAAGATTTTCCGTATCTGGATATCGCGTGCTCTTATGAAAAAGCTGGGGCGGACTGCATTTCTGTGCTGACAGAGCCTGATTATTTCAAGGGTGCTGACAGATTTTTAAAGGAAATCAGCGATATGGTTTCAATTCCGACGATTCGAAAAGATTTTACGGTTGATCCGTATCTGATTTATGAGGCAAAGGTGCTGGGCGCTTCCTGTATTCTGCTGATAGCGGCGCTGCTTGACACGCACACCATCAGGGAATACAAGGCAGTGTGTGATGAACTGGGATTGTCAGCACTCGTGGAGGCGCACGACGAGCGTGAACTGTACAGTGCACTTGACGCAGGCGCGCGGCTGGTCGGCGTAAACAACAGGGATTTAAAAACATTTACGGTAGATATTCAGAACAGTATACGACTTAGAAAACTGGTGCCGGACAATATTCTGTTTGTCGCAGAGAGCGGTATTCAAAGCGTCGAGGATATGCAGGCACTCCGGGATGCAGGAGTGGACGGCGTGCTGATCGGAGAGTCGCTGATGCGCAGCAGTGATAAGACGGGTATGCTTAGAAAGTTAAGAGGTGTCTAAATAGTGTGTGGCGGAAGGGAAGAGACGGGATATGGCAAAAGTAAAGATATGTGGACTGCGGACCCAGACAGATGTGAAGATTGTCAATCGGTATCTGCCGGAATATGTTGGGTTCGTGTTTGCAAATACCAGACGATTTGTCACGGATGAACAGGCGTTTGCGATGCGGAAGACGCTTGATGACCGCATTCAGGCTGTCGGTGTTTTTGTGAATGAACCGATGGAGCATATTGTTCAGCTATGTGACGCGGGTGTCATAAATGCAGTTCAGCTCCACGGGGATGAGACAGAAGCATATATTCAAAAAATAAAGAGAGAAACGGATATATGTGTCATAAAAGCGGTTCGCGTTCAGCACGCGGATCAGGTTATGGAATGTATGTCGTCAGAAGCTGATTTTATGCTGTTTGACACATACAAGGAGGGAATGCCTGGCGGAACAGGAGAGCGTTTTTCACTGGAAATCTTACAGGAAAGTTTTGCAGAACTGCGTGAACGGAATCTGATTATAAAACCTTATTTTCTTGCAGGCGGACTTAACAGCGGTAATGCAGCGCAGGTTATTTGTCAGACAGACTGCTATGCCGTCGATGTCAGCACTGGCGTTGAGACAGACGGTGTAAAGGATGAGATGAAGATAAAAAGGTTTATAGATTGTGTCAGAAAAAAATTTTAGGAGAGGATGTATCAAAATGGAAGAAAAAAAAGGCAGATATGGCTTATATGGAGGACAATATATACCGGAAACACTGGTCCCGGCAGTGCAGGAAGTAGAACGGGCATATGAGACATATAAAAACGACCCTGATTTTCAGGCAGAATTAAAGAGCCTGATGGAAAACTATGCGGGCAGACCCTCGCTTCTGTATTATGCGGAGAAAATGACAAAGGATTTGGGCGGGGCGAAAATTTATTTAAAAAGGGAGGATTTAAATCATACAGGATCCCACAAAATTAACAACGTGCTCGGTCAGGTGCTTTTGGCAAAGAGGATGGGCAAGAAGCGCGTGATCGCAGAGACAGGCGCAGGGCAGCATGGTGTGGCAACTGCCACGGCGGCAGCTCTGATGGGACTGGAATGCGAAATCTTTATGGGAAAGGAGGACACAGACAGACAGGTGCTCAACTGCTACAGAATGGAGCTTCTGGGTGCAAAAGTGCACCCAGTAACTTCGGGAACCATGACACTCAAGGATGCAGTCAACGAGACGATGCGCGAGTGGGCTTCCAGAATGGATGACACGCTTTATGTGCTGGGATCTGTCATGGGACCGCACCCGTTTCCAATGATTGTGCGTGATTTTCAGAAAATCATCGGAGAAGAAATCAAGGAACAGCTTATGATGGCAGAGGGAAAGCTGCCCGATGCGGTGATTGCGTGTGTGGGCGGTGGAAGCAATGCGATGGGTTCCTTCTATGAATTTATACCTGACACAAGTGTCAGATTAATTGGATGTGAGGCTGCAGGTCTGGGCGTGGATAATCCAAAGAATGCGGCGACTGTAGCAAATGGGAGTGTTGGTATTTTTCACGGTATGAAGTCCTTATTCTGTCAGGATAAATATGGGCAGATAGCGCCGGTGTACTCAATATCGGCAGGGCTGGATTACCCCGGAATCGGCCCGGAACACGCAAACCTGAATGAGACAGGGCGTGCACAGTATGTACCGGTTACGGACGAGGAGGCTGTGGAAGCGTTTGAATATTTGTCTCGAATGGAAGGCATTATTCCGGCGATTGAGAGTGCACATGCAGTTGCGTATGCAAAAAAGACAGCGCCGAAATTTGATAAAGACCAAGTTCTTGTCGTGACAATTTCGGGGCGCGGCGATAAAGATGTTGCAGCAATTGCAAGGTACAGGGGCGTGGAGATTTTTGATTAGGAGAGGAGAAACATAGATGAGCAGAATCAGCAAAGCATTTGAAAATAAAAAGGCGTTTATTGCGTTTGTTACGGGGGGCGACCCTGACATAGAGACAACGGAGGCACTGATTCCGCAGATGGCGGCAGCAGGCGCGGATTTAATTGAGATTGGGATTCCATTTTCAGACCCGATTGCTGAAGGTATTGTCATTCAGGCGGCAGACGAACGCGCGTTGAGGGCGGGGACAACGACTGACAAACTGTTTGACATGGTTAAGCGTGTGCGCGGAAAGGTGGATATTCCACTGGTGTTTATGACCTATATCAATCCCATCTATACATACGGGACAGATCGTTTCGCAAAAAAGTGCGCCGAGTGCGGTATTGACGGAATCATTGTTCCCGACGTTCCGTTTGAGGAAAAGGCGGAGATAAACGGTGCATGTGAGGCGGCGGGAATTGAGTTGATTTCCATGATTGCGCCGACTTCGAGGGAGCGCATAGATATGATTGCAAGCCAGGCAAAGGGTTTTCTTTACTGTGTGTCGTCGCTTGGCGTTACAGGAGTCCGGAGCAGCATCACAACAAATATCAAAGAGATAGTAGATCATGTAAAAAAGGCTTCTGATATTCCATGTGCCATTGGATTTGGCATCGCGACACCACAGCAGGCGCATGAAATGGCAGCGCTATCGGACGGCGCGATTGTGGGCAGTGCTATCGTTAAGCTCATTGCACAGAATGGAAGGAACTGTATAGATCCAGTCTGCCAGTATGTACGTGAGATGAAGGCGGCCGTGGCTTCGGCATCGTGCGTGTAAACCTTTTGAATGCGTTCGCCGATATAACCTATAGATGATTTATTGAAAATATATTGAGGTATTTGGACTTTTCACGAGGAGGAAGAAATGGTTATAACGGAAGCGATTCAAAAAAGTATGCAGTGGGCACAGGAAGATCTTACTAAGAATGCGAAGGAATACAGGAGACAGTATGCCGAAAAGATGGAAAAATCGCAGGGAGATTTTTATGAGCGTGTGGGAAATAATGAATTTTATTACTGCAGATATGACAGGAATTTGATGCAGGAAGCAATGAATCAGGGAATGCGGGGGGATTATCTGCGTGAGATGCAGGACAGACAGAAGGCGTATGACAAAGGTGTGTATGAACAGGGAAGCAAGCATAATTTTTTGACGGATGTAACAGGGAAGATCTATGCATATTCCGGGCTGTATCAGGAAATTGTCAATGGTCATGCTGACGGAACCAGAAAACGGTACAAGTGTGACGAAGATGCCGGCAGACAGCATTAGAGCGTGTTTGAAAAATCATTCCCGCCATCTATATAACGACGCGTACGCGTCGTATTCACCACTTTGCATGATATTTGCGCCAAATTCAGTCACCATAAGGCATTGCCCTTTATGCCTTTGCACCCTATGACTCCTTCATTTGGCACAAATCTCCCACAAACTGTGACGCACATATGACAGAAAGCATTTTTCAAACACGCTCTAGAGCGGAAGACTAAATTCGCAGGTTTTGGCAGAATGGAGAGATTATGAAAACGAAACTCGTAACGATATTCTTGTGTATAACAACCATATTGACAGGATGTACTGGTCAGGAGAATAAGAATCATCAGGATGGACAGGAAATTGCCACGCTCGATTTCAACGATATTATTCAGGATATGGATATACAAAATAGTGAAAGCGAAGAAAACACACCAGACCTGAAGAATCAGGCAAACGTCATAAGCAGTGGCACATCGGAAAATGATGGAAGCACAGAAAGTGCAGCAGGCACGGAAGCTTCAGCGGGTCAGTCCCAAGAGGTTTCGGACAGTTCACAAAAGAATAAAACAGCGCAGGATTTGTACACAGGATTTATTAAGAATGAAGTGCCAGTGATTATCGCAGAGGATTATCCGCAGAATGATTATAAAACTTATAATTTGGAGCCGAATAAGTCCTATACTTTTACACAGTTGGGTGAATTTGTGAATACGAGCTATTATGATCCGGAGTATTCGACAAAGACTTCTTATGATGATGTGCAGTATGCATATTTGGACTGTGCGAACAGTGATGCGAAGAATCTGCTGGTGAAATTTTCAGGTCTTGGTATTTATGCGCCCGACGATGACAGCTTTGCCGTCTATGTGATTACGGAAAATAACGGACAGTTATATTTGACAGATTCGTATGAGTGCTGGGCGCGCAGCGGCATGCGAGCGTACAAAAACGGTCTGTTTGTGTCAGATGGATCAGGCGGGGCAGGCGAACATTATGCTGGTGTTTCGGCGCTTATGCCGGACGGAAAGATTACAGATATCTATGAAGC
>JAIECJ010000223.1 GCA_029068555.1 Lachnospiraceae bacterium | reverse complement strand
TGCAAAATCTGTTATAATTCACACCTCAATAACTTATAAGCTGATGAAAACTGGCGTTGGTGTGAATTGTAACACAGATTCTTTATGAAACAAAACCGGATAGGGGGTTGTCTCCCCTATCCGGTCATCTTTTTATCAATTCCTCAATTTCTGCAAGGGACGGCATCACCCGCAGTGCGCCTTTTCTCGTCGTGACAATCGACGCGGCGGCATTTGCAAATGTAAGCATCTCTGTAAGTTTCTTCTCGTCAAAGCCGTCAATCCCGTATTTCAGTACATGGTGCAGACAGCAGGCGCCAAACGTATCACCCGCCCCAGTAGTCTCGATTGTATTTTCCTGCAAAAAGGGCTTTACCGCAACAGACAGATCTTTGTAATACGCCCTGCTTCCCTCTTTTCCCATGGAGAGCAGAATCAGCGGAATCTGATACTGTTGGCGGAGTTTTTCGATGCCCGCATCAAAATCCATCTCGCCGGTAAACCACTGGATTTCGTTGTCGGATATTTTTAGGACATCGCAGTGCCCCAGTCCATATTTTACCTGCTCTTTCGCATCCTCGACCGACTTCCAGAGCGGCGGTCTCAGGTTGGGATCAAACGAAAGGACTGCGCCGGACTCCTTCGCGATGCCGACTGCTTTTCGGGTTGCGGCACGCACACCCTCATGCGTCATGGACAGCGTACCAAAATGGAATATTTTGGAGTCCCGTATCTGTTCTGCTGGAATCTCTGCCTCGTTCAGCATCATGTCCGCTCCCGGATTGCGGTAGAAAGAAAAATCCCTGTCACCGCCAGGATATGTGTGTACTAAAGCAAGTGTCGTGTGTACTTCCGCATCCATATAAAGGCTGTCCGCATGGATGCCGACCTCTGTGACTGCACTTTTTAACTGTTCGCCAAAAAAGTCTTTCCCCACTTTTCCGATAAAGGAGGTCTTATGACCCAGCTTGGCGAGCATCGCCAGTACATTGCAGGGCGCTCCCCCCGGATTTGCCTCAAACAACGGATTGCCCTGTCCACTCACACCATTTTCCGTAAAGTCAATCAACAATTCACCCAATGCTGTTACGTCGTAATTCTTCATCTTTTATTGGCTCCTTTCGCAATTTTTGATTCCCCAAATTTCTTCAGGATTTCGTAAAAACCATGCACGCAAACAAAATATGCGTGCATGGTTCTGAACTATTTTACGGTAAAATTTTAACATAGGAACATGACTACATCAAGTCATACTTTACGACATCCATCTCCACTGTTCCATCCGCAAAGAAAGATATGCCGTCCGCTGCCTGATCGGTGTACATCGTCGCTGTCAGAACATGTTCTCCGTCATTGACAAACACCTCCACACTGAAGCGGTCAAGGATGATGCGCAGTTTCAGGTTTCCGTCAGTGCTGTTTACAAGGCTGCGTCTCTGGTGGATAATCGCTCTGCGCGAACCGGAAAATTTCCTGTCGACTTTGAGTATGGATTCCCGCGGTCGAAAACTTAGGGAAGTCTGATATTTGTCATTTTGTGCAAAGCGGACTGCAAACTTTTGGTAAAGCGCACCTGCATCCCCTGCCCTCAGTGTCAGCTCCATGTCGACGCGCCGCCCCTGTATGCCTGCCAAACTGATTGTGCCTGTGAAGGATACTTTTTCATGGGCAACCTTGTTGCACCGCATTGCGTTAAGCTCCCGTACCGGCGCCTGGTAAAGTCTTCCATTTCGAATGGACAGTTCTCTTGGCAGACTCATCTGACCAATCCACAGTTCCTCCGGTGATCGCAGGTTGCAGGTGTCCCAATTCTGCATCCATCCAATCATAATCCGGCGTCCGTCCGGTGCAAGTGTTGTCTGGGACGCATAGAAGTCAATGCCATAATCAATGGACTGATCGCTCTCCTCATGGAACGTTTTTGTCTGCTCGTCATAGGTACCAATCAGACAGAGCGAACCGTTTCCATTGTGGTACTCAAATCCCTGTGGCAGCATGTCAGTCGGACTTACGAGAAGAACCCACTTATCATCCAGCCGGAAGAAGTCAGGGCATTCCCACATTCTTCCAAACCGGCCGTTATTGGATACGAATACTTTCTCAAATTCCCACTGAAAACCATCCCTGCTTCCATATAATAAGACCTGACCGTCACCATCCTCCAGTGCATTGCCGATAACACAGCTGTAAGTGCCATCCGCATTCTGCCACACCTTCGGGTCGCGGAAGTCAAACTTGCTGGCGCCCGCAGGCAAATCCTTCTCGTCCAGCACCGGATTTTTTTCATACTTCTCATAGTCGAGTCCGTCACCGACCGCGAGACTCTGTGTCTGGATGTCACGGATGATATCATTTTCCTGACGCTCCTTGATGACACTGGTATACATCAGCAGCTGTCTGCCGTCGGGAAGTGTCAGCGCACTTCCTGAAAAGCACCCGTCCCTGTCGTAAGCTTCGTCCGGCGCAAGCGCCGCCGGAAGGTATTCCCAGTGCAGGAGGTCTTTGCTCACTGCGTGTCCCCAGTGCATCGGCCCCCATTTTGACTCATAGGGATAATACTGATAAAACAGGTGGTACATCCCATTATAATATGAAAATCCATTGGGGTCATTCATCCACCCGACACGGGAACACAGGTGGAAATCAGGGCGTTCCTCCTCTGCAATATTTTTTTCAACAGTCTCCTCATATTTGCGCGCTTCGCGCAATGTCTGGCTTGTCATAGTAAACTCTCCTTAATTCTATATAATTAGCCTAGAACTCCATCCGGGCAGATAGACTCGTGAATCACATATTGTATCATTATTATAGTATTGTTTGTGCAATATGTAAAGAAATACCCTCTCTTACTTTCCTGCCTCCACATAGCGGTCATATGCAGCCTGATAGGCGCTGCGCAATTCCTCCATGCCGCAGTTGTTTGTCAATACAGACAGGTAGTCTGCCCACTCGTCGTCTGTCGGACCGCCCTCTTTGAGCCACAATCCCTCACGCTCAGCAACAATACTCTCAAAATCCGGCTTGTACTGGTCGATGATGTCCAGCTCATCCTGTGTGTACACACAGTCCACCGGATAGGTCACGGTGCTGTCAACATACGGCATCCAGAAATCATACAAGTCTGTGAGCCGCTCGATCGCACGTTCTTCCATCTGGAACGTTGTGTTATAATAATCACTAAGAATCAGTTTGGGCCCGCTTACCTCATTCTCGCCCTTTAACTCGCCTGCACTCTTTCCATATTTCTCCTTGCTCTCCTTATCTGTAATATTCTTCCAGATTCCATTCTCATCCTTCTCAGTAAAATACACGCCAATCGGACCATACTGCAGCTGCATCACGATTTCCGGGTCATACCATGCATCATAGAACTTCAGCAGTGTCGCCGGACTCTTACATGCACTTGTGATGTTAAGGTTACCTGAATTAGTAGCGCCGCCTGTCCGGACTGTCACATTGTGTGTTCCGTCAGGGCCGTCCAAAACCGGAAGGAATACATAATCGTCCGCGTACTCTCCCATCAACTCTTCAATATACCACCATGTGGAGACGCCGACATATCCTTGAGAGCACTTCGAAATCAGCTGGGTGTCACTCTGACTGAACATTTCAGGGTCTATCAGCCCCTCCTGGTACCAGTCGCTGAAGTATGTGACTGCGTCACGATACTGGTCTGTCGCACATACAAAATCCACTTTTCCGTCCGGCTTCAATACCAAATCATTGCACACATCATTTGGCCAGTTTGTAAAGCCAAACCCGGCATAAAAAATATTCTGTCCCCAGCACCACTGGTCAAATCCTGTACTCATCGGTATTGTGCTTCCCGCTGCATTGCCATAATATTTTGCACTCATATCATTTTCCTTAAAAGCCTTCAGCGCATCATGCAGTTCATCCAGCGTCGTCGGCACGTCCAGTCCAAGGTCGTCAAGCCATGCCTTGTTGATCATACTAAACTGCGGAATCGTATAGATACTGTAATCCTCCTCTTTTCCAATACCGGCAGTGCCCATCTTCTCAGCCGCCGGAAGTCCGTAAATTTTCCCATCGCTCATTGTGATTGCACTGCGGATGTCAGGATGCTTCTCCAGAATCCCTGCCAGATTCGGCATATACTCTTCCGTCAGATACGGCGTCAGGTCAATAAAAGTACCGTCCGCACCATATCTTGTCAGGTCGTAGCTGTTAAATCCCACCGCCATAAAGGCATCCGGCAGTTCCTGCCCTGCGATACGGATATTCACCTGCTCTGCAAGCGAATCGCTCATACAATTCCAGTTAATTGAGATGCCCGCGTCCTCCTGTAATTTATTCAGCACCACATTTTCACCATAACCCTTACTCAAGGCGCTCATGCCGCCCATGATATCAAATGTTGTCTGAGATGTGTCTGTATTTGCCGAACCGTCCGCATTTACATTTCCGGCACTCTGGCTTCCTGTTCCTCCACAGGCTGTCGCCGACAGAGCCAGACCGGCTGTCAATGTTACTGCTGCTGCCTTTTTCCATAAAAGATTGTTTTTCATAATCCTATCCTTTCTATAACTTACGATATTATAAATATTATCAGTCATCCCTTGACTGCCCCCGCCATCATGCCCTTTTCAAAATACTTTTGAACAAAAGGGTAGATAATCAGCATTGGCGCCGCCGCCACAATTATTGAGGAAAACTTAATGCTCTCCGTCAGTTTATTCAGTTCCGCATAGCCGCCTGTAATTGTACTCGCCTGTGTTGCGCTCGCTGAACTCTTTATCAGAATGTTGCGCAGCACTAAGGGAAGCGGCGCTTTCTCGGGTCCCGTCAGATATATCATTGCGGTAAACCAGTCATTCCAGTAAGCTACCATGCTGAATACCACCATAACCGCCACCATGGACATACTAAGCGGCATCACAATCCTGTAAAATGTCACCCACTTGGATGCACCGTCAATCTCTGCCGCCTCAATCATTTCTTTGGGAATGCTGTTCTCAAAAAAATTCCGCACGATAATCATATTCCCTACTGCAACACCGCCCGGCACAATCAGGGCAAGCATATTGTTCATCAGCCCGGTATCCCTCACAACCAGATAGGTAGGTACCAGACCACCGCCAAAATACATTGTGACGATAAAGAAAATACTGAACATTTTCCTGCCTGGCAACGTCCTGACGCTGAGCGGATACGCTGTCAGAAAAACCATTGCCACTGAGAAAGCTGTCCCACAGACCGTGTATTTGATGCTGTTGATATATCCGGTAATGATACTGTTGTCCGCAAATACCGCCCTGTAGCCGTCCAGTGAAAATTTGCTTGGTGCCAAAAACGTTTTTCCGGCATACACCTCATAAGGGTCTGACACGGAAGCAATCAGTACATAGTAAAGCGGATATGCCACAATGAGAACCGCCATTAGACAGATTAACACCAGAATGACATCACTTGTCCTGTCCGAAAAACCCTTTAGTTGATTTGTTTTTGTGTTTGCACGCATAATACCCCTCCATTCCTGCTCAATCATATTATTGTCCCAATTTTAAACAAAGCTCACATCATCGGATATCTTCTTCGCTATGGTATTCACAATAATCAGCAGGATAATATTTACCAGTGTATTGAACAGTCCAATTGCCGTCGAATAACTGTAATTTGCGCGCTCAATACCCTGCTGGTACACATAGACCGCTATGACATCACTCGCCGCCTTGTTCAAATCTGTCTGCAGCAGCCACACCTTTTCAAATCCTACATTCATCAGCCCGCCCGCGCTCATAATCAGCATCAGCACGATTGTCGGTATCAGTTCGGGAATGTCGATAAACCGGATTCGCTGGAACATTGATGCCCCGTCAATCTTAGCAGCCTCGTAATGGCTGGTGTCAATATTCGACAATGTCGCCATGTATACGATAATTCCCCAGCCCGCGTCCTGCCAGATTCCCGACGCGATATATATGGTGCGGAACGCAGAAGCCTCTGTCAGAAAATCAATACTTGTTCCGGCAATCAGGTTTACAAGTCCGCCGGAAGGACTCAAAAAAATACGAATCATACCACAGACCACCATGATGGAGATAAAATGCGGCGCGTACAGTATTGTCTGAACTGCCCTCTTAAACCTGCCAAAGCGGAGCTGGTTTATCATCAGCGCCAGTATGATTGGCACCGGAAAACTCCAGAGCAGTCCGTACAGGCTTAACAATATTGTATTTTTAATCATCCTAAAACAGTTTGGGGAGCTAAAGAATCTCTGAAACCATTTCAGTCCAACCCACTCACTCCCCCAGAAACCTTTGCTCGCCACATAGTCGCGAAAAGCAATCTGTATGCCGTACATTGGTCCATACTTGTAGATTGTCGTGATGATTAGCGGTACAGCAAGCATCGCGTACAGCTGCCAGTTGTCGATAATCTGTCTTGACAGCGGCTTTTTGCTTTTTCCTTTTTCTCTTTTTCGGGCAATCACCTTTTCTTTACTCATGTCCTATCCCTTCCTTTCATTAGGAACTGCTACACTGCATTCCGTGTTACCACTGGTAAATGTTTATGAAACGTTTCATCATTCTTTTTAAAGAAAATCAGCTTTTACTTTTTGCTGATTTTTTCATATTATGTAAATACATTCGCTCTATTCACATTCGACGCAGTCATCGCTACGCCTGCATTTGTGAAGCAGCACTCTCAGAAAAATATTCTGCATCAAACTATCCAAAACTGAATTTTCAAACACGCTATGATGAAACGTTTCACATCTGATGCTTTGATTTTATACCTTTTTTCTTTTTAAGTCAATATTGTTTTTCTTTTTTTCTGTGCGATTTATATATTTTGTCAATTCTTTACAACTATTTTAGTGCATATTGACACAATGTGCTCTATTGAAACGTTTCACATAAAATGCTATAATAAAATCTACATTCAAAGATGCACTGTGTGTGACTTACGCTAGAGCGTTTTTGAGAAATGCTTTCTGCCAGATGTGCGTCACAGTTTGTGGTAGCGTCAATCACCTTACAGACGACTGGCCAAATGAAGGAGGCGTAGGGGGCAAAGGCATAAAGGGCAATGCCTTATGTTAACTGAATTTGGTGCAAATATCACGCAAAGTAATGAATACGACGCATGCGCGTCGTTATACAGATGGCAGGAATGATTTTTCAAACACGCTCTAAGGAACTGTTCATGACAACATATATGGGCGTGTGCAGGATATTTGGGAGACAATTTCCAAAGCCCAGATTCGCAGGATATTGACAGATTGGAGGGTTCATATGAAACGACAAAATGCACCTACTATGAAGGATGTTGCAAGGGAAGCCGGGGTAGCGCTCGGGACGGTATCGAAGGTCATCAACGGCATTCCTGTCGGCGAGGAATACCGCATCAAGGTTGAAACAGCAATCAAACAGTTAAATTATGAGGTCAACACTTACGCGCGGGGGCTAAAAATGCAGAAATCCAACATGGTAACCCTGATTATTCCTGATACGTTGAATCCGTTTTATTCCTATTTTGCAAATTGTATTGAAAGCGCCCTGTATCAAGACGGACATTTTATGGTTTTGTGCTGTTCCGGCGGCATTCTTGAAAAAGAACTTGAGTACCTGAATATGGCTTCGCAAAATCAGTCTGACGGTGTGATTGCACTCACCTACAATGATATCGGCAGACATGTTCCCGAGAACCTGCCACTGGTTTCATTTGACCGGATTTACAGCAACGACTATACGCCGCGCGTCGCGTCGGACAACTTTAACGGTGGGGTGATGGCTGTCGAAAAGCTGCTTGAATGCGGTTGCCGTCAGCCTGCGTTCATCACCTTCAACTCCGCCTCCCCCGGCGAGGCGGACAAACGAAAGGACGGATATCTCCACGCATGCAGCACACACAATATTGACCCCATATATCTAAGCACACTGAGCGGCGGTGATATGACCAGCCAAATCAAGAATTTCATCGGGCATCACCGACGCAGCAACGGCAGACTGTGTTTTGACGGCATCTTTGTGAACACAGATTACAATGCATATATTACATGCAATCTACTCAACGAGATGGGCTATCGGATTCCTGATGACATACAGATTATCGGTTTTGACGGTATCACCAAATTTGGCATGACGGATGATCTGTATGTCTCAAGCATCTGCCAGCCAGTACCAGAGCTTGCGCAAACCTGTGTAAATATGGTTCTCTCAAAGGAGAAAGGCATACTCCCCAGCCTGACACTGCTGCCAGTCTCCTATCGCTATGGCGGCACAACGAAAAAAATATAGAATAACAAATACAATTGTGATATGATATTCGCAGCAAAAAATGACAACGCGCCTGTCCTGCAGATGCAGACCGCGAACAATATTTCAGCTTTGTGGTCAAAACTGATTTTACGCAGAGCGCACACCGCTTTGACCAGTGTGGGGTTGTGATGGATGACACGTCATTATCCCTATCGTGAAATATCCTGCCATATATCTTCCACCGGAATCCACACATCTTCCGTCTTATAGTTCCACACACGCACACCTGCGATTTCCTCGGGCAGAACCGGCGCGGCAAAAAACTGTCCGGCATGAACGGAGGCAATTTCTCTCTCCGATGCAGTGCAGTCAAAATCATACCCTGTCCTCATGTCCGCCACGGTGCTGCCATCCTTCAAAACCACCTCCATATACATATGTGTGATATCCCTGTGCGTGCCGCTGCCGGCGTATTGAAGTGACAGCGGGGAAATGGTCATTTTCTCCACTGTCACTCCCATGTCCTCCAATCCGCTGCGGGTCTGGGTATCCAGCGGCACTTCTATCTGCTCCACGGCGTTTTCGAGCGTAAATTCGGCGAGTACTTCAATCTGTTCTTCCTTTCCCAGCTCCTGCACATGCCTGACAACCTCAATGACATCCCCTTTGGTAAACAGTCTGTCGCCATTTGTCGATAACAGCACACTTCCTGACAAGACTCCGTCCTCCTCAATCTCATACTGATACTTTGTGAGGGATCCTGTCAGCGCCGTTGTGTCCTGCCTGATGCGATAGCTCAGCCTGTGCTTGCCTGTATGCCCTATATCCTGGTCATAGCCTGTCACTGTTCCGGATTTCCATATACTCGTCTTACGGATATCTGTTCCGGCTTTCAGCTCCGCATAACCGTCTGTGTCCGGTTGAAATGCATAGCGGAATGGGATAAACAGATGTCCTCCATCATACAGCGCAGCGTCGAGTTTCAGTGTGCCGTGTGACATCGCGATTTCATTGCCGAGTGCTGTGCCGTACCGGGCAAAAATCGTTTTCTGCTCCTCGGTCAACTCCTGTTCATTTTCCGCGAAAAACCCCATTGCCTCCGCGAGTCTGTCCATCACGGAAAATTCTCCTGCGGCGAGCACTGTCATGCCGGACACCAGAAGCATACCTGCACAGACTGCAGCACGCGCCGGAAGATGTATTCCGAATCGAACTTTTTTCTCTTTTAATGATTCCTCTGATTGTATGCGCTGCCAGATGCTGTCTTTCTGCTCTTGTGTCATACAAATCTGCTGATACATTTTTTTATACAATTCCTGTTTCATCCCGAAACGCCTCCTTTTCCTGTTTTTGATTCTGTCTCAAAAGCTCTTGCTTCAGCATCTTTTTTGCCCGCAGCAGCCTCGCCGAGACAAGATTTGGCGTGATGCCGAGTATGCCGGCAATCTCCTTCACCTGGTACTCCTCGTAATAGCGCAGATACAGCACAACGCGGTACTTTGCCGGAAGGCAGGACAACATTTCATACAGCTCACATGCTTCCTCGCTGTCAAATGGCACTGCAATCTGTCCTGCCTCCTCAAGCGGGCAGACACGCCGAAACCACGCAGAGGACAGTGAGCTTTTACAGCAGTTTACTGCTACACGTATAAACCATGCCTTTTGATGTTCGTCGTTTTCGAAGCTGGGTCTTTTTTTCAGATACCGCAGGAACACTTCCTGAACGATGTCCTCCGCAAACGGCATAGAATTTCCATACGACATGGCAATCCGGTATATCATGTCCGCATAGCGCCCGAATAGATCTCTCGCATCCTGTTCCATTCCCAGAACCGCCCCCCTTTCTTTTATCAGATAGTTATCCAGATAGAATACGGTTCATTTTACCATGAATGAAGGGCATCTATCCATAATAGTTCTGTTCCCTTCGTCTATAATACTTTCTGTGCTGCAAAAATCTGACAACATCGTTGACTTTTCCTTATTTTTCCTATATATTTTAGAGCATAACCTGACATGCCAATATCCATTGCAGTTAACAGGCGGCTATTTGACCGTTAGAAAAGGTTAAAAAGGTTACGCAATAAATTGACACAAAATTGAACTGCACACAGAGCCGGCGGAAGAATTGGACTATCTGAAAAGAGAAATGAATGATGCCGGTTACGGACTGCCATAAGAAACATATTCTAAAACACCAAAAGGAGAGACTGCCACATGGGAAGAAAAATTGCATTTTTTGATATAGACGGAACGCTGACCTCGGAGACCGACGGCAGTATTCCGGCGGATGCGATTTCCGCGATTGCGGAGGCGCGCGCAAACGGAAACCTGATGTTTATCAATACGGGACGCTGCTTCCAAAATGTGGAGCGCCGCTTCCGCGAAATCGGCTGGGACGGTTATGTGTGCGGCTGCGGCACCAATATTTACTGCGATGGCAGCGATGTGCTCCATGTCGCGCAGACCCATTCGACAATCATGCAGCTGCTGCGCGCTGCCAGACAGACCGATATAGATATCTTATTTGAATCTCGTACTTTTGTGGCATTTGACCTGTCACGCCCGCTGCACCACCCAGACGCGGTGCG
This sequence comes from Lachnospiraceae bacterium, assembly GCA_029068555.1. Classification (GTDB taxonomy): domain Bacteria; phylum Bacillota; class Clostridia; order Lachnospirales; family Lachnospiraceae; genus COE1. The sequence goes on along the minus strand of JAIECJ010000223.1, from coordinate 11,304 downwards.
CCAGTATGAGTCCTTTGCCAGCCGATATGACGACATGCCGGAGGATCTGGAAAGCCCGAACTTTTTTGCAGACAAGTTTGTCATCTGGTATCAGGAGGAAGCCCAGCTAGAAGCCTTCCGCCGCGTCAGCGACAAATGGTTTGACTGCATCGACCGCGGCGGCACATTCCGTGAATTTGTGCCCTGCGGATACTCCAAGGCAACCGGAATCCAGTATGTGCTGAAGCATTATCAGCTCGATTTGTCCGACGCATACGCCCTCGGCGACAGCAACAACGACCTGCCTATGCTCTCCTACGTTCCCCACAGTATCGCCATGGGGAACGCATCACCTGAGAGTCTTTTTTCACAGGTGGAATATGTCACCGCCAAATCTAGCCGCGGCGGAATCCGGCAGGCGCTTATGCATTATGGTTTTTTCTGATTTTTCTGTTTTTTCATTTCTTTTAGAAATTATGAGAGGATCTGATGGCAATGACAAAACTGGAATGGGCAATAGTCATTTTTGTTATGACTGGTATTGTGACAGGCTGCAGAAATACCCCATCATGTCAATATCTCAGGAAGAACAGTATGATTATGAGACTGTCCGGAGCTGGAGGACATCATCCATCCCCAATATTTTGCGCTTCTGTTCGATGCAGTCAAAGCAGCGGACGGTGTGGATATACATTTCACGTTTGTAATTGAGGATGTCTATGCGGGGACAACATACGAGGACACCTGCCTGACAGGGCTTGTGATAGACTTTATGGGGCGCCGCGGACATTGAGATAACTCAACCGTTACAATTCACACCAACGCCAGTTTTCATCAGCTTATATGTTATTGAGGTGTGAATTATAACAGATTTTGGCGCATGATTCCCACTACTTCGGCGTAGGTGTGAACAGTAACAACTCAACCAATTCCCAGACAGTTCCCAGACAGCCATTTCCACAAAACCCATTGACACACCTCCCGCTCCTGCGTTATAATAAATTCACTTTACCGCATAAAAGCGTTGAAGTCCTAAAGCGTCTGTGCGGAAATACATAATGCCATGAGCGTCCAGAAATTACTTTTGCAAGGACGACGCATGACGAAAGTTTTATTAGGGAGGGGCATTGATTATGCTGATTAAAATTATTTTACTGCTTTTATTCTTTGGATGTATGATTGCAGTCGGGCTGTACGCACGAAAAAGTGCAAACAGCATGACGGATTTTGTGCTTGGCGGGCGCAGTGTCGGTCCGTGGCTCTCGGCTTTTGCTTACGGGACATCTTATTTCTCTGCGGTCGTGTTTGTGGGGTATGCGGGACAGTTCGGCTGGAAATATGGCCTTGCATCGACTTGGATTGGTCTTGGAAATGCAGTGATTGGATCGCTGCTTGCGTGGGTTGCGATGGGCAGACGCACGAGAGTCATGACACATCATCTGGAGGTTGCGACGATGCCGGACTTTTTCGGGCGGCGTTATGACAGTAATGTCATAAAAATTGTGGCTTCTGCAATCGCATTTGTGTTTATGATTCCGTATACGGCTTCTGTATACAACGGGCTTTCCAGATTGTTTGGCATGGCGTTTGATATTCCTTATACAGTGTGTGTTATCACGATGGCTTTGCTCACAGGCGTATATGTCATTCTCGGCGGATATATGGCAACTGCCATCAACGACTTTATCCAGGGTATCATTATGCTGTTTGGCATTGTAGCGGTTATCGGAGCGGTGCTCTCCGGTCAGGGCGGATTTATCGAGGCGGTCAGAAAGCTCTCCGAGCTTCCGTCTGATGTACCCGTCACACTGGGTCAGCAGGGCGCTTTTGCATCCTTTTTCGGAACGGATCCGCTGAACCTGCTGGGTGTTATTATTCTGACATCGCTGGGTACATGGGGGCTTCCGCAGATGGTTCACAAGTTTTACGCCATCAAGAGCGAGAAAGCGATTAAGACAGGAACGATCGTGTCTACCTTTTTTGCAGTGATTGTGTCGGGGGGATGCTATTTCCTCGGCGGTTTCGGACGGCTGTTCGACTCGCCTGCGCTGTATAAAGCAGATGGCTCTGTGATGTATGACGCGATTGTGCCGTCCATGCTGTCAACACTGCCGGATATTTTAATTGGTATTGTCATTATTCTGGTGCTGTCGGCTTCCATGTCAACACTTTCGTCGCTGGTTCTGACTTCAGCTTCGACGCTCACGCTGGACTTCATCAAGGGAAATATTGTAAAGGATATGGATGATAAGAAGCAATTGATTTACATACGTGTGCTGATTGTATTTTTTATCGTGATTTCTGTTGTGCTGGCGCTGAATCCGCCTACCTTCATCGCACAGCTGATGGGTATTTCATGGGGAGCCCTCGCGGGCGCGTTCCTCGCACCGTTTTTATACGGTTTATACTGGAAGGGTGTCACCAAGGCTGGTGTCTGGGCAAGCTTTCTCTGCGGTGTCGGCATCACGGTGTCAAATATGTTTTTTCAGTTCATTGCCTCACCGATTAACGCGGGTGCGGCTGCAATGATTGTAGGACTGATTGTCACACCCGTTGTGAGTCTGGTAACGCCAAAAATCAACGCCACATTTGTGGACAAAATCTTTAAATGCTATGACAATACCGCGAAAGTATCTAGTAAGGAATACCTGAAAGAAGATTAAAAAGGAAAAATAATGGCAGGAATGATTTTTCAAACACGCTCTAATTCAAAACCCTCCGCTAATAAAATATTTCAATCCGAAACAACTCTGACGGTATATAGTGCTTGCTTGAAACCAGCACACTCCCCTCCGTGTCATATATCGTTTCCTGCACAAGCAGAAAGGAGTCCTTTTCCGACAGGGTGTAGGTCAGCGCTGTAAAATTTCCGGCGGCGGAGTGCGAGCAGACACGCCGGCAGCGGTTCGTCCCCTCATAGCAGCGGTTCTCCAGATAGTCCTGCAGCTGCTGTGAATTATTCAAATCAATCTTTTCCTTTCCAATCAGTCCAATCGGAAGAAAGCTCAGCGAATACGCAAGCGTTGTCTGTCCCTTCTTGTACCAGCGATCCACGATGACCACCGCCGGCGTATACTGCTTTAAAACGTCGGCAATCGACTTTGTCGGGGGTTCAATTCGGAACGCCATCTCCACCGAATCCGGATGCTCTGTACAGTACGAATAGACAGGATGATAGCACGCATTGACAGGCTGCAGATCCTCTCCATTTTCCGACGGACTGCACACAAAATGCCCGACTCCCTGTACATTCCTGGTCATTCCGTCTTCCTGAAGCAACATCAGCGCTTTGCGCAGGGTCATACGGCTCACATCCAGCTGTTCGGCGAGCACCGTCTCAGACGGCAGCCGGGTCTCCGGCGGAAATGTGCCGTTCTGAATCATCTCATACAGCCGGTCATACACCTTTACATACTTCAATTTATTGTGCCTTTCTTTTTCTGAATTTGCCATACAGTACCTCATCTTGTCTATATTTGTTTACCTGTACAATAACCGCCAATATACTAATATCTTGTCATTCTCAACCAATAGCGCTACCTATTTCAAGTTCAGCACTATTTACCACAAATACCAGATGGTGAGCGCTCTAGAGCGTGTTTGAAAAATCATTCCTGCCATCTATATAACGACGCGTATGCGTCGTATTCACCACTTTGCGTGATATTTGCACCAAATTCAGGTTACATAGCCCGCTATGCGCCCTTCATTTGGCACAAATCTCCCACAAATTGTGACGCGCATCTGGCAGAAAGCATTTTTCAAACACGCTCTAGAATTACTCCATATTCCATCTTAACTTGTTATGTCTTTAATATTAAAACTATACAAGTCAGATGTCAATATGAATATCAGAATACAACACAATAAGCACATAACTTCGTACAGCAGCTTTCTCTTATTACAAAATCTTTTCCTTTGACAGCTCAATATTCGTTATTATCCACAAAAACAACTTGTCTATTTTGTCTAAAAATCTATCTTGTTTTTATACAAGTATAGTGTTATGATTCAATTACAACAACAAACGTAAACAGGCAAATGTACTTCAGGAACCTTATCCGCAAAGACGCGCATAAAGCGAATGTCGGAAGTACATACTGCCAAAAAGGAGGAAATCATATGCAGAATTATTCAGGTGAAGCAGGGTTACAGTATCATTTACAGATTCGGCCAGGGGATGTCGGCCGTTATGTCATTTTGCCGGGAGACCCGAAACGATGCGAGAAAATTGCAAAACATTTTGACGATGCCAAGCTGATTGCAGACAGCAGGGAGTACGTCACCTACACAGGCACTCTGGACGGGGAGAAGGTAAGTGTAACCTCCACCGGTATCGGCGGGCCATCGGCGTCTATTGCACTCGAGGAACTGGTGCTGTGCGGAGCGGACACCTTTATCCGCGTAGGCACATGCGGCGGCATCGACCTTGAGGTGAAAGGCGGGGATATCGTGATTGCCACAGGTGCCATCCGTATGGAGGGAACAAGCCGAGAGTACGCTCCAATTGAATATCCCGCTGTAGCAGACCTGGATGTGACAAACGCACTTGTCGCTGCGAGCAAGGAGCTCGGAAACACTTATCACACAGGTGTTGTGCAGTGCAAGGACGCTTTTTATGGACAACATGAGCCAGAGCGCATGCCGGTCAGCTACGAGCTTCTGAACAAATGGGAGGCTTGGAAGCGTATGGGCTGCAAAGCCTCCGAGATGGAATCAGCCGCACTCTTTATCGCTGCAAGTCATCTGAGAGTCCGCTGCGGCTCCAACTTCTTAGTCGTTGGTAACCAGGAACGGAACGCGCTGGGCATGGACAATCCGATGGTACATGACACGGAGTCCGCTATCAGGACTGCCGTTCTTGCAATCCGCAAACTCATCGCGGCAGACCGTGAGAAATAAAGCCTGCAGGCAGACAGGAGACCAGCCAAATGAAACTGATACTAAACTTAATCGGAATTATCGTAATATTAGGACTTATCTTCCTGCTATCGTGGGATCGCAAAAATATTCCGTGGAAAACGGTACTCCGCGCTGTGGTCATACAGTTTATCCTCGCCGTCCTGCTTGTGCGGGTTCCCATCGGAAAAACCATTGTGTCCGTGCTTTCTGACGGCGTCACGGCGGTGATAAACTGTGGACAGGAAGGGCTGTCATTTGTGTTTGGCAGCCTCGCGGACAGCGCGTCAGCAGGAAGCATTTTCATCGTCCAGACACTTGGCAATATCATCTTCGTCTCGGCGCTGGTGAGCCTGCTCTACTACATCGGCGTTCTGGGATTTGTGGTAAAATGGATTGGAAAAGCCGTCGGAAAACTGATGGGCACCACAGAGGTTGAAAGCTTTGTCGCCGTGGCTAATATGTTTCTGGGACAGACTGACAGCCCGATTCTGGTGAGCAAATACATCCAATCATTGACCGACAGTGAAATCTTTGTTATCCTTGTCTCAGGGATGGGCAGTATGTCCGTGTCCATTCTCGGCGGCTACCATGCCCTTGGAATCCCCATGGATTATCTGTTAATTGCCAGCGCCATGGTTCCCATCGGGAGCATCCTCGTCGCCAAAATGATTCTTCCGCAGACGGAAACTGCGCAGTCCATCACAGACGTCAGGATGGACAACAAAGGAAACAACGCAAATGTCATAGATGCCATCGCGGAGGGCGCATCGACTGGAATGCAGATGGTAATTTCCATCGCCGCATCCCTGGTCGGCATTATCGGAATCGTCGCAGTTGTGAACATGATACTCGGATTTGCAGGCATCCGGCTGGAGCAGATTTTCTCATACGTGTTTGCACCGTTTGGCTTCCTAATGGGGCTGGACACCAGCAATGTCTTAATGGAAGGATCCCTGCTGGGAAATAAACTGATTGTCAATGAATTTGTCGCTTTTCAGGATCTGGGAAAAATTTTAAGCTCCCTCGATACCAGAACAGGAATGATCTGCTCCATTTCACTCTGCGGCTTTGCCAACCTCTCAAGCCTTGGCATCTGCGTTTCTGGCATCGCCGTGCTCTGCCCGGAAAAAAAGAGCACACTGTCCCGCCTTGTATTCAAGGCGATGCTGGGCGGCATCTTCGTGAGCATGCTGAGTGCGATGATTGTCGGAATCATCATGCTGTTCTAGAGCGTGCTCTCTCTGAAACAGAGTCCTGAAAAGGCAAAACTATTTTGACATATACTGAAAGCAGGAAGGAGTGAAAATACTATGAACAAAAGGCCAAAATACAACCGGATTTTTACAATTGTCATTGATTCTCTGGGGATTGGCGCAGCGGCGGACGCGGCGGAATACGGCGACGCGGGTACAGATACGCTCGGTCACATTGCGCAGAACACAGAAAATTTCAAGCTTCCAAATCTCCAAAAGCTGGGCATGGCAAACTTACATTCTCTACAGGGTATCGCACCAGCCAAACAGCCAGCCGGATACTTTACACGGCTGCACGAGGCGAGCACTGGAAAGGACACGATGACAGGGCACTGGGAAATGATGGGACTGCATATCACAAAACCGTTTCAGACTTTCACGGAAACCGGTTTTCCCAAAGAGCTTATAGATGAGCTGTCCGCGCGTACTGGACGCACCATCATCGGCAACAAGAGTGCCAGCGGAACGGAGATACTTGATGAGCTTGCCGAAGAGGAAATTGCCACCGGACATATGATTGTCTACACATCCGCGGACTCTGTGCTGCAGATTTGCGGCAATGAGGAAACGTTTGGTCTCGAGGAGCTCTACCGTTGCTGCGAGATTGCGCGGGAACTTACGATGCGGGACGAGTGGAAGGTTGGCCGCGTCATCGCAAGACCTTATACCGGAAAGAAAAAAGGCGCGTTTATACGCACAAGCAACCGCCACGATTACGCGCTCAAGCCTTACGGAAAAACTGCCCTGAATGCCCTGAAGGACGCCGGGCTTGATGTCATCTCGGTCGGAAAGATTTTTGACATTTTTGATGGCGAGGGCTTGACAGCATCTAACAAATCCAAGAGCTCCGTGCATGGTATGGAACAGACGATCGAGATTGCCAAACGCGATTTTCATGGATTATGTTTCGTGAATCTTGTGGATTTCGATGCCCTCTGGGGACATCGCAGAAATGTAACGGGCTACGCGCAGGAGCTTGAAAAATTTGATGTCAAACTTGGTGAGTTTTTATCGCTTCTGAGAGAAGATGACCTGTTATTTATCACCGCAGACCATGGAAATGACCCGACGCATACCGGGACAGACCACACGCGGGAGGATGTGCCGCTTCTCGCCTACTCGCCCTCCCATACAGGCAGCGGAAGGCTGGACGACGCGCCCTCCTTTGCCGTAATCGGCGCCACAATCGCAGACAATTTCGGCGTGCCAATGCCCGACGGCACGATTGGCCATTCCCTGCTGGCGCAGCTGCGATAAAAAGGATTTATTTATAGAAAGGACACTCAAAAATGGATAAAAAACAAATCTTAAAAACTGTTGACCACACACTGCTCACGCAGACTGCCACATGGGATGAGATCCGCCAGATTCTAGATGACGGCATAGCGTATGGCACTGCCTCGGCATGCATCCCTGCCGCATATGTAAAGCAAGCCGCCGACTATGTGAACGGAAAGCTGCCAATCTGCACCGTAATCGGTTTTCCAAACGGCTACCACACTACCGCCGTCAAGGTCTTTGAGACTAAGGACGCGATTGCAAACGGCGCGTCGGAAATTGACATGGTCATCAACATTGGCTGGCTTAAGGATGGAAAATATCAGGAAATCGAGGACGAAATCCGCCAGATTCACGAGGCCTGCGGCAAAAACATCTTAAAGGTCATTATCGAAACCTGTCTGCTCACGGAGGAGGAAAAGATTAAAATGTGCGAAATCGTCACCAACGCAGGCGCAGAATATATCAAAACCTCCACAGGATTTTCCACTGCGGGCGCGACCTTTGCAGATGTTAAGCTGATGAAAAGTCATGTCGGCGCAAATGTAAAAGTCAAGGCTGCCGGCGGCATCGCTTCACTCGACGATGCGGAAGAATTTGTACGGCTCGGCGCTGACCGCCTCGGAACAAGCCGGATGATAAAGTTAATCAAAAACGCAGACGATGGTTCTGGGTATTAAAATTGAGGGATGCAGGTCTGCATCCCTTTTTCATACACACAGACACCATCTTTTTGCAATAATCACTAGAGCGCCCGTTTCTTCTGCACAAAGAAATGATCCACTTCTTTCTTGATGGATTCTGTCGGCAGCGATTTGGAGAGGTATCCCTCGGGCCTGAGGGCGAGTGCCTTTTTGACACTCTCCTTATCAACCTTGTTTGTCAGGAAAATGACAGGTGTGTCCGCATACTGAACTGGGGACTCTGCCTCTCATATACCATCTGAAACTGCCCATATGTCAGTATCTGCTCCTCCTTAATCTCGAACTGCTGCAAGGATGGAAAGCACCCCTTGACGCGTTCCACAAACTGCCTTGCCACATAGCCTGCCGCGTGCAGCAACATCTCCTTTACTGCCTGGGACTTGATATCCATGACACTGCCAATCGTACCGGCGATAAATTTTTCCTCAAAAATCAGGAAAAACTCCCAGCGCTTCTTTTCTCTGGAAACAGTTATCAGGCGGTAATAAATCCCGTTTCCAAACTTCTCGCCCCCGTAACAGTCACTGAGCAGCCGCGAATCCACCTGAAACATGCTGTGCAGCAGACTGGCAACGGTCTGTCCCATCACTGCCTGTTCCTCATCCGGAAGAAGATTTTCCCAATGCTTTATTTTTTCCCCGCTTACAATCGCATGATCCTCTATCAGTGTATGTCCAATCAGCCATCCGGCGCACACACTGAGAAAATGACTGATTGATTCCTCAGAGTAGTCTGTCCGCTCCAGCTCCTTCTCAAGTGCGGGAAGCGTTCTTTCGCGAAAATTTTTGTGGATGTGCCGATGCGTTTCCAACCCCTCATAATGGATAGAAGCCATATAGTCTTCCTCATCCGCAAAATGCTGAATCGCATGTTCCTTAAAGTACTTGACTGCCTCCTGGCAGACCCAGTGGCTCTTCTCTTCCTGCCGACCAAAAACAAACAGTTTATTGAGTATGCTGAATAGTTTTTTATGTTCTCTGTCTATTATCTCTACTCCTATATTATACTGTTCATTCCATACCAATTGAGTTTCCATACGCTTTTCTCCTTTGCCGTCATACTGCCATTGAAATATCCATTCAAATAACCTCTTTCTATAGTTTATTCCGCATTCGTCAAAACTTGACATCTTTCTACAAAATATACCGCATAAATCAGAGAAAGCAGCCCTATCACCAGACACCTTGGATCATTTATAAAGGCTTTATTGCCACGCATTCAATTCGTTTTTGCGCTCTTTCCAGTCTGGCATCATCCTAGTCACTAAATTCCAGAACTGTTTTGAATGATTGGGATGTATAAAATGTGCAAATTCATGCAGCACTACATACTCAATACAACATCGCGGCGCTGCTATCAGGCGGCTGTTCAGTGTTATAATACCTTTTCCCGGATGGCACGAACCCCATCTTGATGTCATGGTTCTTATCTTAATCACTGGAAATGGAACACCGTATTTCTGAAATCGCTCATATGTCTCTGCAGCCAGTTCACTGAATACAGTCATCTGATATGATTTCAGCCACTTTGTCATCAGCTTCTCCTTGCATCGGAAATTGTCCTTGTCCCTGACACGGAGAAGTATGACATCACCCTCTATAAATACTCCCTCACTTTTTGATTCCTCCACATCCAGTCTAAAGTTTTTGCCCAGCAGACAAAAGCTTTCGCCGGACACATATTGTCTGGGCATGTCCTGCACCTGATTCCTTTTTTCCTCATAGCGTGCAAGCGCTGACAAAATAAACGCCTGCTTCTGCCGTACAAATTCATCTATAAACTCTGCCGGTACACGATTGTTCGCTGACAAAAGAACCCTGCCGTCCGGCTTTATCCTCAGGTTAATATTTTTGACAGGCTTTCTTGTGAGAACATAAGTAATCACGCCGCTCTCACAAATAACCTGGCGTTGTTGTGTATTTGCAGCCATATTCTTTCTCCTTATAGCAGTAAGGAGCTGTTCGGAAATGCTTTACAGCTCCTAATCTGAAATTCACTTTACCCCAGTGCCACGTCGAGTACCATCATCACCACAAATCCGACTGCGACACCTATTGTTCCTATATTCGTATGTTCACCCGACTGTGACTCAGGTATAAGCTCCTCCACGACGACATAGATCATTGCGCCGGCTGCAAATGCCAGAAAGTATGGAAGTATAGGCACAATGAGCCCTGCCAGCAATATCGTGAGGACTGCCCCCACTGGTTCCACAAGCCCAGAAAGTGTTCCGTACAGAAAGGCTCTTTTCTTTGATACGCCTGTGCTTTTTAAGGGCATGGATATAATTGCTCCCTCCGGAAAATTCTGTATCGCTATACCCAGTGCAAGTGTGAAAGCGCCCGCCATGGTAATCTGTGCATCTCCCAGAAGCGCTCCTGCAAAAGTAACGCCGACTGCCATTCCCTCCGGTATATTGTGAAGCGTCACCGCAAACACCATCATCGTTGTTCTTGTCGCCTTTGAACGAATGCCCTCAGGCTTATCTGTGTCAAGATGCAGATGCGGTATTACACTGTCCAGCAGCAGCAAAAATGCCATTCCCAGTATAAAGCCCACAGCTGCTGGTATCCATGCTATTTTTCCCTGTCCGTCCGCCATCTCGATGGATGGTATCAAAAGTGACCATACCGATGCCGCCACCATCACACCTGCAGCAAAGCCCATCAGTAATTTCTCAAGCTTCCTGTTAATCTGGTTTTTCATGAAAAATACCATAGCTGAGCCAAGCGTCGTGCCAATAAAAGGTATCATTACCCCTGCCGCCACGCTGATATCCAAATTGGACTGCATGCTACATTCCTCCTTTTTCTTCCTTATTATTATATGCATATTTCGACAAAGTGAAACGTGTTCCCTCTATCTGCAATTAGTTAGCTTTAACTAACCTTTTACGACTATATCACACTTTTCTTGTTTATGCAACATTTGTATCACTTTTTCTGCGACTCGGCAACCGTTCCGCTTTCGACTTCCTGTTACAGGCATCAAACCGTGCAAAATCGCTTCGTGATGGCTTGATGCCTCTCAGACTACACCATAACAGTGCAGCGAATGCAAAGTACAAACAAATAATCAAGCAGCTGGGATTTGTCAATCAGCATTTGCATCAACAAATAATCGTTACAATTCACACCAACCCCAGTTTTCATCAGCTTATATGTTATTGTGGTGTGAATTATAACAGA